>JBBSFO010000140.1:0-9531 GCA_038238655.1 Thermomicrobiales bacterium
TTCGCCAACGGCATCTTCGAGCCATTGTGGAATCGCGGGTACGTGGACCATGTGCAGATCACCGTGGCGGAGAGTATCGGTGTCGAGGGCCGTGGCGGCTACTACGAGGAATCCGGTGCGCTTCGGGATATGGTGCAAAACCATATGATGCAGCTCGTCTCGTTGATTGGGATGGAGCCGCCGGTTTCGAATGACGCGACGGGCGTGCGCGACGAGAAAGTGAAAGTCCTGCACGCCATCCGGCCGATCCACCCGGAGGACGTCAACAAATTCACCGTCCGAGGGCAGTACGGGTCGGGCGACGTTGCCGGTCATCCAATCTCTGGCTACCGCGACGAGCATGGGGTCGCGCCGAACTCGACGACGGAGACCTTCGTCGCGCTCAAATTCTTCATTGATAACTGGCGGTGGGCGGGAGTGCCGTTTTACCTGCGCACCGGCAAAGCGCTGCCGAAACGCGTGACCGAGGTCGCGATTCAATTTAAGCCCGCGCCGCACCTGCTCTTCGACCGCGCCGCCGAGACGATGGAACCAAATGTGCTCGCGCTCCAGATTCAGCCGGACGAAGGTATTTCGATCAAGTTCGGCTCTAAGGTGCCGGGGCCGACGGTGCAAATCCGCTCGGTCAACATGGACTTCCGTTATGGCACATATTTTGGCGTGGAGCCACCCGACGCGTATGAGCGGTTGTTGCTGGACTGCATGCTCGGTGACTCAACGCTCTTCACGCGGCGCGATGAAGTGGAAGTGGCGTGGGCGCTGATTACGGCGGTCCTCGAAGGGTGGAAAATGGTCGCGCCGCCGCAGTTCCCGAACTACGATGCCGGATCGTGGGGACCGGAGCGGGCACATGAATTGCTCGCCCGCGATGGCCGGACATGGCGACGATTGCGAACGCGGTAGGAGGCGGAGCATGGCGACGGACGGTCCCGACACCAATGCTGCTGCCGCGCCCGGCGGCGGTCCGCAGGCAGTTGATGTTCGCGAGATCGAGGAGGCGCTTACACAGCTCTGGATGACCAGTCAAACGGGTGGTCGTTCGAGCATGCAGGCGTACACGCTGAACCTGATCATCTTCGCCGGATCGGCGACCAACGCATCGGATGCGCAGGCAATCGCCGCGCGGGTCGGACAGGCCCATCCGTCGCGGACGATTATCCTCCATACCGATGACGGTAGTGACGGGCATCTTCGCGCGTGGATTTCGGCACAGTGTGAATATGGCGGGGCGATGGAGCGTTCGGGTTCGGAACAAGTGGTGCTCGAAGCAGCGGGCGATAGCATCCGCCAGTTGCCGGGTACCGTGATTCCGCTCCTCGTGCCTGAAGTTCCCGTCGTGCTCTGGTGGTCGGGCGAGGGGCTGTTCAATCACCCGATCTTCCCGGCGCTCATGGATGCGTCGGATCAATTGGTCGTGGATTCCGGCGCGTTTCCCGATACGGTGCAGTTGCTTGCGCGTTTGCACGCGCTTGGCACGGAAGAATATCCCGGCGTCGCGCTGCGCGATCTTGCCTGGGCACGCCTGACGCCGTGGCGGGAACTCACAGCCCAGTTTTTCGATGCGCCGCCGAACCGGCCATACCTCGATGGGATCCAGCGCGTGCGCGTCGCCTACGCGTCCGGCGAAGCCGACCAGCACAACCCGGAGCAGGCATTGCTGTACGGAAGTTGGCTCGCGTCGCGCCTCGCATGGGAAATAATTCCCAACCTGCGACGATTTGGTCGCGAGATGATGGTCGTGATGCGCGATGAGGAAGCGCCGATCACGCTCGAATTCTCCGCGCAGCATGCGCCCGATCTTCCGTCGGGGTGTCTCCTTTCCGTGACGCTGATTGCCCAGGCTGATGAGACGATGGCGACCTTTGCGATCCAGCGGGCGGAGGATCGGGAACACACGGTCGTGACAATGGCGGTGCATGGGCAGACGACGCAGGAACGGATCGTGCCGATGTTCGAACGCTCCGTGGCGGAAATGCTGGCCGAAGAGGTGAGTACCGTGCGTCGCGACCATGTCTATGATGAAGCGCTGGGCGTCGCGATCCGCATCGCCAGTCCCAGAAGTGGAGGGTCCCGTTGAATCAGGAAAATCGCGATGTCGTCGTACTGCCCGATCTTGATGCAGTCAGCCAGGAAGCGGCGCGCCGCTTCGTCGCTATTGTGAATGATGCGGTGGCGCGCACCAATCGCTGTACGGTCGCGCTCGCCGGTGGCTCGACGCCGGAGCGGCTGTACCGACTGCTCGCATCGGAGACATACCGCGATGCGATTCCGTGGGCGTCGCTCTTTGTATTCTTTGGCGATGAACGCTGCGTTCCGCCTGATGACCGGGAGAGTAATTACCGGATGGCGCGGGAGGCGATGCTCGATCATGTCCCTGTCTTGCCGGAGCAGGTCTTTCGCATGGAGGGCGAGCGCGATCCGCAAAGTGCGGCGATGAGTTACGATGCGACGCTCGGCGACGTTTTCGGTCTCACGCCGGGGCGCATCCCCCGTTTCGATCTAATCCTGCTCGGGATGGGCCCGGACGGTCACACTGCCTCATTGTTTCCACAGACCGACGCGTTGCAGGTCATTGAACGGCTCGCGACAGCGAACTACGTGCCGAAATTCGATTCATGGCGACTGACACTTACGTATCCTGTGCTTGATGCGGCAATGCACGTGCTCTTCCTCGCGGGCGGAGCGGAGAAGGCGGACGCAGTGCAGCACGTCATCGAAGGGCCATTCGATCCCGCTGAGTACCCAGCACAGGGCGTGCGGACGCCGGAAGGTATGGTCACGTTCTTACTCGACGCGGCTGCTGCGGGTACGCTCATATCGACACAGTAATCAGAATGGACAACGAACCGAACCGCAATACTATTGGTGGTGGCAGGCTGAATCTCGCCGCCACCTACGATAAACTGCCTATCGGCAAATCTATGCCAGCGTTCCCACCGATTTGCGGCTAACTGTCCGTACGTGTTATTCTCTGTGACAGAAAGTGTTTGCGCGCATGCGGATGCTCCGTAGCGTGATCGAGGAGTGCCGTCATGTCCGGACATTCAAAATGGAGTTCCATCAAGCATCAGAAAGGTGCGAAAGACGTGCAGCGCGGCGCGCTGTTCACGAAGCTCGCGCGCGAGATAACTGTCGCGGTGCGTGCAGGTGGCAGTGGGGACCCGGAGGCGAATTTTCGCTTGCGCCTCGCCGTGCAGAAGGCGCGTGCGAATAATATGCCGACCGACAATGTCGAGCGCTCGATCAAGAAGGCGCTCGGCGAGGGTGACACGACTACCTACGATGAGGTCTTGTACGAAGGGTTCGGGCCGGGTGGTGCCGCGATCCTCGTGCAAGCATTGACCGATAATCGTAACCGGACGGTATCGGAAGTGCGCAGCGTCTTCGCGAAGTATGGCGGTAACATGGGCGAGTCGGGTTCGGTCGGGTGGATGTTCGCGAATCGCGGCGTCATCACGATCAACACCGATGGTAAGGACCCCGACGATGTCGCGCTGATGGCGATTGATGCAGGCGCGGCGGATGTCGAGAACAGTGACGGCGTCCTCGAAGCGTATACCGAACCACAGGACTTAAAAGCCGTCGAGGATGCTGTACGCGCGCAAGGGCTTGCAGTGGACGAATCAAGCCTCCGCTACATCGCCTCAACGACCGTCGAACTTGACCAGAATCAAACGGTCCAGGCGCTCCGGGTGATCGAAAAACTCGAGGACCTGGACGATGTTCAGCAGGTGTATTCGAACCTCGAAATCTCCGACGATGTCCTCGCGCAGATGAGCGCATAACGCGCGGAGGTGTTGCCATGCCCGGCATTACCCTCGGCATTGATCCGGGCACGGCAATTCTTGGCTATGGTGTCGTCAGCGGTGACCGCGATCCGGTCGCCGTCGCGTACGGGGTCATCCGTACGGAGAATACTCTTTCGCCCGAGAAGCGGTTGCAACGATTGTATGATGCCGTGTCGCGGTTGATCGCGGAGCATCTTCCGGATGCCGTCGCGGTTGAGCAACTGTTCTTTTCGAAAAACGTGACGACCGCATTACCGGTGATGCAAGCGCGCGGTGTCGTGCTGCTTGCCGCCGCCAATGCCGATGTACCGATCTCGGAGTATCGCCCCATCGAGGTGAAGCAAGCGATTGCCGGGTACGGCAGGGCGGACAAGGCGCAAATGCAGGAGATGGTGCGCATCCTGCTTCGGCTCGACACGATCCCGCATCCCGATGACGCGGCGGATGCCCTTGCGGTCGCGATCTGCCATGTGCATTCGCAGCATTTCCTCGCCGCAACCGCGCAGCCGGTCATTGCCCATGCACCCATCCGACGCCGGTAAGGGGCGGTCGCGGCGCGTGCGTCTCGACCAGTTGCTCGTTGATCGCAACCTTGCGGAAAGCCGCAGCCGCGCGCAGGCATTGATCCTCGCCGGGCAGGTGCGCATCGGTACGACGCCGGCAACCAAGGCGGGTGACCTTGTGGCGGAGCACGCGGATGTTTCCATACTTGCGCCGCCGCGCTTCGTCAGCCGCGGTGGCGAAAAGCTCGAACACGCACTGGAGGCTTTCGCTCTCGATGTTGCCGGCAAAGTCTGTGTAGATTTCGGTGCGAGCACAGGCGGCTTCACGGATTGTCTGCTTCAGCGCGGCGCATCGCGCGCGTATGCGATAGACGTGGGCTATGGACAACTCGATTATCGAATCCGCCAGGACCCGCGTGTCGTGGTGATGGATCGCACGAATGTCCGCTTCGTCTCGGCGCTGCCGGAGCTGGTTTCACTGGCGGTGATTGATGTCTCGTTCATCTCGCTTGCGCTCGTGCTGCCGAGTGCGATTGCCGTGATGTCGCCGACCGGCGATGTCGTGGCATTGATTAAACCGCAGTTCGAAGCGGGGAAGGGCGCGGTCGGGCGTGGTGGGGTCGTGCGCGACCCGGAAACGCACCGCGCTGTGCTACAATCCGTGGCGTCAACGGCGGCGAACCTGGGGCTACAGATGCATGGCCTGACGGCATCGCCCTTGCGCGGCCCAGCGGGGAACATCGAATTCCTCGCCTGGTGGTCGCCGGGAATGCCGCTCGATACAAACGAAACGACGGAGCGGATTGCGGCCGCGCTCGCAATGGCGCCGGGAAGGTAACGCGTGATGACTAAGCGCGCAGGTGTCGGCGCAATCGGAATGCTCGTCCACCCGCAGAACCCGGCGGCGCGGGAGACTGCGCGGCGGATTCGCGAGCGGCTCGATTCCGACGCAATTCCCTGCTGGGAAGAATCCACACGCGCCACGGATGTCTCGGAAATGCATCTCGCCTCGACGCGGCTCCTGCTCGTGCTCGGCGGCGATGGGTCACTGATGCGCGCCGCCCAACTAACCGCACCGCGCGACATTCCTGTCGTCGCCGTCAGCCTCGGTCGCCTCGGTTTTCTCGCGGAACTGACGCCGGAAAACGCCGTGGACTTGCTGCCGCAATTTCTCGCTGGAAACTACTGGCTGGATCGTCGGCTCATGCTCGAAGTGACGGTCGCCCGCGCCGATGGCACGCGCACGACGGTTCTCGCTGCCAACGATGCGGTCGTCACTAATCCGAAGCCGTCGCGCGTGTTGGACATCTCCTGCGCGGTAGATGATGCGCTGGTAACGACCTTCGTTGCTGACGCCTTTATCGTCTCCACTCCGACCGGCTCGACTGCATACAACCTCGCTGCGCATGGCCCAATCGTCGCGCCGTGGACGCAGACAATGATCCTGACGCCCGTTGCGCCGCATCTCAGTTCGATTGATTCGCTCGTTATCTCCTCGGACGCACGCGTCACGCTGGTCGCTTCGTCCCGCGAGGGCGCAGTGCTAACATGCGACGGGCAACTCGACGTGCCACTTGGCGCGGGGGATGTCGTCCACATTTTCGCGTCGCCTCATACGCTGGCGCTCGCGCGCGTCAACCCGCGCAATCATTTCTACGCGACGCTCGTCAGCCGCTTGATTCGGCGCGAGCAGTGGGGCACAAATGCACCAAGCGGCTCCTGATCCCTTCGCGGCGGTGCGTGCGGCGCTCACGTCGGACGGCGATACATCCATTGTCGAAAATGAGACATATCCCGTGAGACTTGATGCGGGCCGCGAAAGCCGCACCGGCGTGCCGGAAGTTGTCTATGCGCCGGGTAAAAGTGCGAGTACGCTCGTCGCGGCGGTGCGTGGGTTACTGACGGTGCGTGGCCGGGTTCTCGTCAGTCGCGTCAGCGACGCTGATGTCACCGTATTGCGCGCACATTTTGCGGATGCGCATGTCGAGATTGGTGAGGGGATGCGGACGGCGCGTGTGACGGTCGCTGGGCATCGGGAATCGTATGCTGGCGGGCACGTTGGTATCGTGACGGCTGGTACTTCCGACCTTCCCGCAGCGGGCGAGGCCCGCGCAATGGCCGAAGCGATGGGTTGCACGGTCCGCGTCGTCGCGGATGTCGGCGTCGCGGGATTGCACCGGCTCTTTCCGCCACTGGAAGGTCTGCTCCGCTGGGGCGCGGATGCGCTGATCGTCGCAGCGGGCATGGACGGCGCGCTTCCGTCGGTTGTCGCGGGGCTTGTACCGCTGCCCGTGATTGGCTTGCCGACGATGATTGGCTACGGTGCGGGCGGTCAGGGCGAGGCGGCGCTGCTTTCCATGCTCCAGACGTGCGCGCCCGGATTGACGGTCGTGAACATTGACAACGGCATCGGCGCGGGCGTCGCTGCCGCCCGGATCGCGAACCAATCGGCACAAGCGCAGGAGCGGCTCCGATTATGGCGGATCGCGGCGGGTGGGCACCCAACCACGGGTGGCGAGCAGTGAGCGCGCCATCTGGATCGGGTTTGCCCGCCCGGCAATGAGTGCCGGGACGGCTGCGTGCATCGTTGTCGGGGCGTTCATGTAGCGGTCTACCGCACTACGAACTTCGTTATGGACGAGCGCCTGCACTTCCGCCCAAAGTCGCACTGCTTTTCGCTGCTCACCTTCGGGCGAATCCTGCAGATACGTGTGATGGGCCTCAATCGCATCAACGAGCGCCGGAATGCCACTGCTATCAGCAGCGGTCGTAGCGATGACGGGCCGCGACCATTCGTCTCTGTGATTCGCCGCTTCTGCTGCATCGCGCAGGTCCTGGATCATCGCGTCCGCGCCCGGTAGTTCGGCCTTATTGACAACATAGATGTCCGCAAGTTCGAGGATGCCCGCTTTCAACGCCTGCACCTCGTCGCCGCTGTGGGGTGTTTGCACGAGGATGATGGTCGCGGCGACGGTGGCGACGGTCACGCCATCCTGCCCGGAGCCAACGGTTTCGATGATGACGCGGTCGTACCCCGCGACATCCATCAATCGTGCGCTCTGCATCGTGGTCAGGCCGAGGCCGCCGTGCTGCCCGCGCGCCGCACTTGAACGAATGAAGACGCCCCGGTCGGCGGCGGCTGCCGTCATGCGGATGCGGTCCCCGAGCGTCGCGCCGCCCGTACGCGGGCTGACCGGATCAATGGCAAGCACAGCAACGGTATGGTCTCGGGCGCGATAGTCGCGCACAAGCGCGTCGGCGAGCGTGCTTTTTCCTGCGCCCGGCGGGCCGGTGATGCCGATGATGTGGGCGCGGCCACCATCCGCAAAGACCGTTTCCGAGAGCAGCAAACCCTCGGGATCGCCCGCTTCGATCAGTGATATGCCACGCGCGAGGGCGACGCGATCGCCCGCTTTGATGCGCGCGGTGAGGTCGGCGCTATCGTGCCGTTGCCCTGCGGTCATGACGTACCACCGGGCGGAGAGAAGCGGCGATTGCGCGGGGCGTGCTCTTTGATAAAGGCGATGCTGGTGGCGAGCGGCGTCCCCGGCCCGAAGACGGCCGCGACGCCCGCCTGCCGCAGTTCCGCCGCGTCATCCGCCGGGATGACGCCGCCCGCTACAATGAGGATGTCGCTGAGGCCGACCGCACGCAGCCCCGCGATCACGCGGGGAAAGAGCGTCGCGTGCGCGCCGGAAAGGCTACTGAGGCCGAGTACATCAACGTCCTCCTGAATCGCCGCCTCGACGACCATTTCAGGAGTCTGGTGCAGACCCGTATAGATCACTTCCATGCCCGCATCCCGCAGCGCGCGCGTCAGCACTTTCGCACCCCGGTCGTGGCCGTCGAGACCGACTTTGGCGATCAGGACCCGAATCGGGCGATTCTCCATCGCAGTTGCTCCCACACCCTACCGCGTCGGCGGTCGCTTGCTGCCCGAACCATTGTACCCGGATCACAGTCATCGGAGTCACGCAGTTCGCCAGAGAAAATCAAGAAAAGCCTTCCGTAATTCCACATTCACGTGGGTTCATATGCGTAGAAGCCCTCGCCGCTTTTTCGCCCCAGTTTCCCCGCTGCGACCATCTGACGCAGCAGCGGGCAGGGCCGGTATTTGTCATCGCCAAGCCCACGGTGCAGGACTTCCATGATGTTCAGGCAGACATCGAGGCCGATGAAATCGGCGAGTTGGAGCGGGCCCATCGGGTGCGCCATGCCGAGTTTCATCACAGAGTCAATCGCGTCGCGGTCTGCCACGCCCTCCATGAGACAGAAGATCGCCTCATTCAGCATCGGCATCAGGATGCGGTTGGAGACGAAGCCGGGGTAGTCGTGGACGGATACCGGCGTTTTGCCGAGCGTGCGGGCGAGCGATTCGGTGCGCGCGTATGTCGCATCGCTCGTGCGAGTGCCGCGCACGATTTCGACGAGGCCCATCACGGGAACGGGATTGAAGAAATGCATGCCGATAACCTGTTCCGGGCGCGTCGTCACTGCCGCGAGGACAGTGATCGAGATCGAGGACGTGTTAGATGCGAGGATCGTACCGGGCGAACAGGTCGCGTCGAGCCGCGCAAAAATGTCGCGTTTCACCGGCTCGCTCTCGAATGCCGCCTCAATCACCATCTCTGCTGTCGCGACTGCTGCGAAATCGGTTGTGCCGGTCACGCGCGCGTTGATGGCGTTGGCGTCAGCGGCGGTCAGTGCTCCTTTCCTGACGACGCGATCGAGCGATCCGGCGATCGTTCGCATACCACGGGCAATGGCGGCATCATCTACGTCTATCATCGTCACAGGCACACCGGCAGCGGCGATCGTTTGCGCGATGCCCGCGCCCATAGCGCCCGCGCCAATGACGGCGATCCGGTGAATACTCGTCATTTCTCGATCGGTCATGTTGGGTTCCCTTCCGGGCGTCCACGTATGGCCGTTTCCTTCGCCACCGGGACTGGCTCGCGCGGTGCATTGACTTCGCGCATCACTTCTTCCATGTCACGCGTCAGCCAGAGTCGGATCGCTTCGGCAGCGGCGGGGAGGATTTCATTCGTCAGCGTGTCGCGCTCACTCGGGGCGAAGAGTTTCAGAACGTGACCCATCGCTTTACCGCCGCCCGCCGGGCGACCGATGCCGAGCCGGAGACGCGGGATCTCCTGTGTGCCGAGCGACTGGATGATGCTGCGGAGGCCATTGTGGCCCGCCGCACTGCCGCCCGGTCGGAGGCGCAGCGTGCCGAACGGCAA
>JBBSFO010000141.1:0-9517 GCA_038238655.1 Thermomicrobiales bacterium
CTGAGTACTGAGATCGGTCATCTCGCCCATCGGTTCCTTCGCTCCCGTATCCATGCCTCACCCATTTGGTATGCACCGTGCCGTGTCGGCACCGCTCAGCACTCAGCACTCAGCACTCAGCACTTGCCCCTTACGTCACTCCCGGCTCCAGGATGCGGAGGGTCTTGTTCGTCGCGTCGAGCCGCGCCTGCACGCCGATGGGCAGGGTGGCGAGATGCTTGCCGTGGCCGATGGGCAGATGATAGAGCGTCGGGATGCCCAGGGGGCGGATAAGGTCGTCGAAGACCTGTTCGAGGCTGAGCGAGGGAGCATTCCTCGGCGCGCAGTCCGTGTGCTCGCCAATGACGATGCCCGCGCACTCCTGCAACTTGCCGGCGGCGATCAGTTGCGAGAGCGAGCGATCAATCGAGAACGGCGGGACATGAACATCCTCGAAGAAGAGAATTTTACCCCGCGTCTCTACTTCCCATGGCGTGCCGACGAGCGCGGCGAGCAGTTGGAGGCAGCCACCGACCAGTTCCCCCTCCGCGACGCCCGGCACCATCGTCTCGACGTACGGGTCGTCCGGATCGGGAAGAATATCGAACGGCTCGGTCTCCATCAGGGCGCGGCGGAAGGCGGCGAGCGTATACTCCGTCGCGCGCGGGAAGGTGACGATCATCGGGCCATAGAATGTCACCCAGTTCAGTTCTTTCGCGAAGATGGCGTGCGGCACGGTGATGTCCGAAAAGCCGATGAATGGCTTCGGCGGGCGACCTTTCAGTTTGGCGAGCAGATCGTGGTCGAGCGCATTCGCGGTGCGGTTCGCACCGACGCCCCCGCGCATGCAGATAACGGCGTCTACGTCATCGCGGAAGAACATCGAAAGCAAGTCGTCGGCGCGGTCGCGATCCGACCCGGCGATGTAGCCGTAGCGGTCGTGCGCGTGCGGTGCAAAGACGACATTGAAGCCCAATTTCTCCAGCGCCGCGACGCCGCGATGCGTCACGGATCGCTCGAAGATCTGGCTCGACGGCGCGACGACGCCGAGTGTCATCCCGGCCTGCAAACGGGGCGGTTTCTGTCGCTGCGGCATCGCGTGCTCCTTGCGGTGGTGGCGAAAAGAGGGGCGCGTCGGGCGCGTGGTGGATACGTAATCGCGGTGGCAGGCGTTTCAGCCTGCCACCGCCAACCACTATAACAGATCAACGTCGCCCTCCCGCCAGGCCGCCGGAAGATTACCGGGGCTGTTGCAACGTCCTCCTGCGAAAAGTAAGGCGACGGCATGATCTGGAAAAGCGGCATGGATGCTGCGGCCTTCCGTGCCCGCAGTTCGTCTCACCGACGCCGATTAGCCGGTAACCTTCTTCATGATCTGCGCGAACTCCGCCTCGCTGTACGCCCGCATCGTCTCCGTGCGCACGTTCCCCAGCGATCCCAGTTTCAATGCCAGCGCCGAGACCGTCTCGTCGTCCGGCGCCTCGATCCGCGACACGATGTCGTAGCGCCCCATCGTGAAGAAGAGGCCGTGCACCGTGCAGCCCATCTCCGTCGCCATCTTCTTGAAGGCCTCGGCCCGGTTCGGGCTCTCCTTGAGGCCCTTGACCCCCTGGTCCGTCCAGCTCGTCAGCGCAACATACAACGGCATGCGATCCTCCTTTCTCAGGTATCTGCCGACCATCCGGCACGGCACGATGTGGGCACGGAAGGCTGTTGATATCATGTACTTAACCCGAAACGATGTCCAGCACACATGCGGACGATTCCCCTGTTTCGAGGCCAACGTCCACGACCTCCCTATCCACGGTGTTTGACAGCGACTACCGCGCCCACTATCATGAGAACATGAGTTCTATGCGAACAATGAGTCAGTCACGCAAGGAGACATGAGCGCCCGCGTGAAGCAAAAGAATCGTTGGTATCGCGTGCGTATCGAGGAACAATCATCATGGCAAAAAACACGCTTCCTCCAGAATCGGACAGCGATTTCCCGGCGGGGCTATCTGCACCGGCGCGACGTGCCATCGAGGGCGCGGGGATTGTCAGAATGGAACAGTTGACCACGCGCACCGAGGCTGAGGTCAAGAAGCTGCATGGGATGGGGCCGAACGCGATGGAGAAAATCCGCCGTGCCCTCGCCGCGCAGGGATTGTCGTTTGCCCACCATGAACAGCCTACACCGAAATCGTGAGCAGGCGACCGTGAATCGTTCGATCTCAATGCGATGCGAAGCTGAGGCCGCGCGAATCAAGAACGGGGTGCGCATGTACTTCACCGTGACAATCAGGGCGATGGACGAGGAAGGAGAAGTCACCTGGCGCGATGGCGTCCTTTCGGGCGATCCTGACCTGATCGAGCGGTTCGCCCGAAAAGCGGCGACCACGTCGGCGCTTCTTCATCCGGGCGGTACACGCTATTCTCCGCCCTGGGTAGACAATCCGTACGCCACCTTACAGATCCTCTCGCTCCTCGGAACGGTCGTGCGGGCGAACGGAGATGTGCCGCCGGAAGGCCCCGTGCCAGGCGGATGAGGATTGCCGCACCATGCCGGAAATCCGTGCGAATCCCGAGGCGCCAACAGGCATCTCGCCGCTAGACCGAAACCGCCCCGAATTGCGCCTCGTGGAGCCGGGAGTACGTGCGGCCCGCCGCGATCAGCTCGTGATGCCGCCCCTGCTCCGCGATCCCCATCTCATCGACGACCACGATCCGGTCGGCGTGTTGGATCGTCGCCAGCCGGTGCGCGATCACCAGCGTCGTGCGCCCACGGGAGAGTTCCGCGAGCGACTGCTGGATTGCGCGCTCGGTCTCGGTGTCGAGCGCGGAGGTCGCCTCGTCCAGGATCAGGATCGGCGGATTCTTCAGGAAGACACGCGCGATCGCCAGCCGCTGCTTCTGCCCCCCGGAGAGCTTGACGCCGCGCTCGCCGATCACGGTCTCCATCCCCTCGGGCAGGTCGGCGATCAGCCCGGCCAATCGCGCGCGCCGCGCCGCGTCGGCGATCTCCCCCTCGGAAGCGTCGAGCCGCCCGTAGGCGATGTTCTCGCGGATCGTGCCCGCGAAAAGGAAGACGTCCTGCTGCACGATGCCGATCTGCCGCCGGAGGGAGGCCAGCGTCATCGCCCGGATGTCGATGCCGTCAATGGTGATCCGTCCCGCCTCGACCTCATAGAACCGGGGGAGGAGCGAGCAGATCGTCGTCTTCCCCACGCCCGACGGTCCGACAAACGCGACTGTCTCGCCCGGGTAGATCGACAAGTTGATGTCGCGCAGCACGGGTCGCTCGGCGGTGTAGCCGAAACTCGCGCCCTCGTAGACGATCGCCCCGCGCAACCCCGCCACCGCGATCGCGCCCGGGGTGTCCGCGATGTCCGGGATGGTGGCGAGGAGTGCGAGGTAGTTCTTGAACCCGGCGATGCCCTTCGGGTAGGTTTCCAGCACCGCGTTGATCTTTTCCACGGGTCGGAAGAAGACGCCGACCAGCAGCAGAAATCCGACGAAGCCCCCGCTGGTCAGCTCACCGTGCAACACGAAGTAGGTTCCGGCGACCATCACGACGAGCTGCGTCAGCCGCATGCTCAGGTAGCTCAGGGACATGCTCGCGGCCATCAGGCGATAGGCATCCAGCTTCGCCGCACGATAGCGCGCGTTGTCGCGCGAAAAGAGCCGCCGTTCGTGCTCCTCATTTGCGAACGCCTGGACGACGCGGATGCCGCCGACATTCTCCTCGATCCGGGCGTTGAAGTCGCCCACCCGCGCGAACAGCGCCCGCCATGTGCGCGTCATCTTCCCCCCGTACCGGCCCGAGATCCCCGCGATGACCGGGATCAGGAGGGCGGTCAGGAAGGCGAGGGGGGGATTGACCAGGAACATGAGCACGAAAGCCCCGAGGAAGGTCATCACCGCGATGAACAGGTCCTCCGGCCCGTGGTGGGCGACCTCGCCGATCTCCTCCAGGTCCTTGGTCACATGCGCCACGAGGTGGCCCGTCTTCTGGTTGTCATAGAAACGGAAGGAGAGCTTCTGGAGGTGGTCGAAGCTCCGACGGCGCATCTCGGTCTCGATGTTGATGCCGAGCATGTGGCCCCAGTAGTTCACGACCGTCAGCAGGCCGGTATTAATCAGGTAAATGGCGAGCAGGGCCGCCGAGGTGAGGGCGATTAGGCCCCAGTCGTTCCCCGGTAGCAATCGGTCAACGAATGCCCGCACCGCCATGGGGAAGCCCAGTTCGAGCAGCCCGGCGAGCACCGCGCACGAGAAATCGAGCAAGAAAAGCGTGCGATGGGGCCGGTAATACGCGAAGAACTGCCGCAGCATGCATCCGTCCGATCTACAGGTTCGACGTGGGCGACCGCAGGCGAGTCCGCCCGCTCGTGCCTCATTTTCGCACAAATGGTTCGCATCGGTTCCTGCGCAAATGGGAGATCGCACGCAATCGAGTGATCGCTCCGAAAACCACCGCGACGGTTCCCCACCAGGGCCAGATTTGGTCGTACGAACGGAGCAGCATGACCGCTACAGATGACCACCGAGGCAATACGGACACAAAACGGTCGCTGTCGTACTAATCGTCGCCCTGGCCGGTGGCGCTCAGGGCGGGAGCGCCGAGGGGGGTTTCGCTCGCCGCGACTACTGCTTCGGCGGTCGGCGTTTCGGGCGGCGCGAAGGAAGTGCGCAGCGGGATCTCCTTCAACCAGAAGCTGATCGCAACGGTGATGACCGAAAGGATCATGCAAATCATGAAGACACCGGTGATCGCGTAGACCAGCGCGTCCTTGGTGTTGGCAAGCAGGGTTTGCAGCAGTTGCGCGCCATTCGGAAGGGCGGCGAACTGGTCTTTCAGTCGCGGCAAAACTTGCGCCAGTTGCAGTGGGTTCGTGAAGGCGGTCAGCGCCGACGACGGCGTCCCCTGTGGCACCGCACCATCGAAATGCACCTTGTAGCGACTGAGCATAATCGAGCCGAAGACTGCCGCGCCGACCGTGCCACCGATCTGCCGAAAGAACTGGACCGCCGCAGTCGCCGCGCCGATTTGTCGCTGCGGGGCGGCGTTCTGGACGATCAGCGTGAAAATTGGCATCGTCAGGCCCATGCCTGCGCCGACAAAGAGCATCGCGAACACGACGGACAAGCGCGTTGTTTCCGCGCCCATCCGCGAAAGTAGGAAGAGACCAATCGTTAAGATGCCGAGGCCGAAAAGGACGAGCGCCTTGTATCGCCCGATCCGCGCGACAAATTGCCCCGCGCCGATGCTGCCGACCGACCAGATCACCATCATCGGCGTCAGGAGCGAACCGGATTGCGTCGCCGAAACGCCGATCACCGTCTGCATAAAGAGCGGGATGAAGAGGATCGCGGAGAACATTGCCACCCCGGTGAGGAAGACGGTGACGGTCGAGAGGGCGATGATCCGGTCGCGGAAGAGCGAAAGCGGCAGGAGCGGTTCGACAGCGCGCGCCTCCGCAAACACGAATGCGACCAGCATCACGACCGCGACGACGAGCAGTCCGACAACGCGCGGCGAGCCCCAGCCGTAATCCGTCACCCATGTCAGCGCGAGCAGCAGTGGCACCAGGCCGCTTAGCAGCGTCACGACCCCGGCGTAATCAATCACCCGCTTGACGCCTTCCGGCCTGAAGTACGGGAAGGCGAAGTACAGGGCGGCGGTGGCGAGGATGCCGACGGGCAGGTTGATGTAGAAGATCCACCGCCACGAGAAACTGTCCGTGATCCAGCCGCCGAGCGTCGGACCGAAGACGGAGGACATCCCCCAGACCGCGCTGAGCAGCCCTTGGTATTTGCCGCGCACAGCAGGCGGGAAAATGTCACCAATGATCGTGAAGGTGATGCCCATGATGATACCGGCACCGACTCCTTGCAGGCCACGGAAGGCAATCAGTTGCGTCATGCCGCCGCCGGGCACGCCGGGGATGCTGCCCGCCGCCCCGCACAGCGCCGAGGCGATCACGAAGAGCACCGCGCCACCGAGATAGAACCACTTGCGCCCGTAGATGTCCGAGAGTTTGCCGAAGATCGGCACCGCCGCCGTCGAGGTGAGCAGGTAGGCGGTCGTCACCCAGGCGTAGCGGTCGAAGCCATTCAGTTGGGCGATGATGCGCGGCATCGCCGTGCCAACGATCGTCTGGTCGAGCGCCGCGAGCAGCAGTGTGAGCATCACGCCCGTCATCGTGCCAACGATTTGCCGCTGTGTGAGCGTGTGGAAACTATTGCCGCCCGCCTGCTTCGCCCGCTGCGCCGTCGCCATTGCACCCCCGCTTTATCGCTACGATTTGTTCTGTCCCATCAACAAATGCCGCATCTATCGTACCACGCATCGCGCCAGGAATGGTGTGGGGAGTGATCCAAAACCATCGCAAATCCGATTAATAGGTGGGGAAGGGGATACAGCCGAAGGAGAAAATCGAGGAGCGACGTGTGCCGGACGATGATCAGATAACCCTGCTTCGCGAGGAAGCCGAAGCCCTCGCGGATTTTTTGTGCATGCTCCAGCGCGAATACGCGCAATTACAGACCGATTTCGCTGCCGTGCTTAAGATGCATGGTAAACCGATTGAAATACCGGCGACCGCGCTCCAGCAGCCGCCTCGCCCCCCACGCATCGAACGCACAGAAGACCCGACAACTGGCGCGATCACGTTCCGTCTCAGGCACGAGAGGTAGCGCAGGCTTTTCCGGCCTGCGCTCCCTGTCTACGACCGGGGAATAGGGAAAACCGGGCGGTGCGTCGAGTGATTCGCGACCGCCGTGCATGGAACGCCACTCCCATTGACGGGCGCGGAGGGCGAGGCCAGCGGAGGGAAAGCGGCGGGCAATGATCGCCGCAATGTGCGCCCGGGGGCCGATGAGCGGATCGCCGAGCGCGGCGCGACCGAGCGACATGAGGCCGAACCGCCCGTAGTCCCCGAACCACTGCATCAACCCCCACGTGCCGAGCGCACGGCGCAGCGCGGGCAAGACCCACGGCTGACGGCGCACCGTCGCGAGCATCATCGCGGTGTACTCGCGCCACGATGGATTGTCGCGCAGGAAGCGGCGCGTCGTTTCTTCGCCCAAATCATTGAGCGCGCCGAGGAAGACATTCATGATCCGATTGACGGCGGCGGGGTCGCCCCCTTCGCGGTGGGCCATCATCCGCGAGAGGCCCCAGAGCGGCGCCATGTTCGCCTGATGTGCACCCGCATGGCGCAGATGGTCCGCTTCCAGCAGATCGTGCGCGAGGCAGTAGCGTATGGTCTCCGTGATCCGCTGGAGGTTCCGCGTGTGCGAGCCGAAGCCGCAGAAAGTCAGGGGCGATTGCTGCGCCGCCGCGTCGCCAATCGAGACGATCCCCCGCGCCGCCCCTGTGCCGCGCCGCACATCGTGATAGCGTGCCGGGATGAACCCGTAGACCGGCTTCAGGTGCGCGAACTCCGGCCCGGCGTCTTTGTACGTCGGCAGCAGCGCGAAGTAGCGCTCGAACAGGTCGAGCAGCGATTGCGGGCAGGCGAGGTCCACGCGGTCGTAGTAGAAAAGATAGACGGTGTACTCGTCCTCGCCCGCCGGGAAGCCCTCCCAGATCAGTTGCCGCCCTTCCTGCACGTCCGCAATGGTAATCAGCACCTCACCCGTCGTTGGGTCCACCTCGCGCAGTCCGCCGCCGCGTCGGAAGCCACGCGCCGTCGTCCCGGCCGTTGGGCAAACGCCCTGCAACGCGCCGCCCGTATTGATTGCCCAGGCAATCGGCGAGATCGTCCCCATCGCGTCCACGACGAGCCGCGCGCCGTACCGCTCCATGCCATCCGGCCCCGCAACCTCGACGACTGAACCGACGCGACCCCGTGTTCGCTGGTAGCAGCGGAGGAAACGCCGCCCTTCGTGGATCGTGCCACCCAGTTCCGTGAAGCGGCGGCGGCAATGCGCGAGCAGCGCGTCGGCGCGCACCGCGACATCCAGCACATCTTCGGTCGTCACACGTGCCTCGGGCACGTCAATCGCCGCCGCGTGGAACCGGACGATCCCTTCCCGGTACCGGTTCGCGACAATCCCCGCGAGGTCATCCCATGTCGCCACCTGGGCGCGCACCAGTTCCGCCAGTTCCGCGAGCGAGATATTCCACTCCCGGTGTGCGTTCCCCGCCTTTCCCTCATCAAGCAGGGCGATCCGTAACGGCGCATCACCCCGTGCCGCGCCCGCCGCCAGCGCCGTCGCATTGATCAGGCCGAGTACACCACCGACGTACAGCACGTCGTACGCGCCGTGCGTCACCGCCGGCAATGCGTCGCACGGGACGACGATCTCGTCCGCCGCCACTCCGCGCACGACCGCCGCGAACCGCTCGTCCAACCGCTCCACCGCCGTCAGCGACCCCTCGCCCCCCGGCATCGCCGCGAACGCCGCCACCGTCTGCGGATACTGCGCTTCCAGCCTCTCAAATATCGTCGCCGGTTCAGCAGCAATCACTATACGAACCTTTCTTTGAACCACGAAGACACAAAGAGCACGAAGAAGAGAAGTGAAAAATACCATCCTATTCTCATTCCCTCTTCGTGCTCTTCGTGTCTTCGTGCTTCACGATCCTCATTCTCAGAGTCTACCACTGCCGGAGGGTGGTACACTCCGGGCAGGGACGTGGCACGCAATGGAAGGAGCGCACGGATGGAGACGCGGCGGTTGGGCCGGACAGCGCATATGAGTTCGATTGTCGCGTTCGGCGGCGCGGCGATTGGCAAGGTGACGCAGGATGTGGCGGATGCCGCGATCCAGCACGCCCTCGATCATGGCGTCAATCACTTCGATGTCGCGCCCACCTACGGCGATGCCGAACTGCGCCTCGCGCCGTGGATGAAGCAGATCCGCAACGAGATCTTCCTCGGCTGCAAGACGACCGAGCGCACGCGCGACGGCGCGAAGCGTTCGATCCACGCCTCGCTGGAACGGCTGGGCGTGGACTCCTTCGACCTTTTCCAGTTCCACTCGGTTGGCACGATGGAGAAACTCGACCAGTGCCTCGGCGCGGACGGCGCGATCGAGGCGGTGCAGGAAGCGCGCGATGAGGGGCTATTCAAATACATTGGCATCACCGGCCACGGCCTGGACGCACCGAAGGTTCATGCCGAGGGGTTGCGCCGCTTTCCCTTCGACACCGTGATGTTCCCGCTCAACTTCGTGCTGTACACCAACTTGCCCGACTACCGGCGCGACTACGAAGCATTGATCACGCGCTGCCAGGCCGAGGATGTCGGCGTGCACATCATCAAGACACTCGCCAAATCGCCGTGGTACGACCGCGAGCGCTCGCCGACCAAGCCGTGGTACGAGCCATTCGACGATCAGGAAACGATTGACCGCGCCGTCGCCTTCAACGCCGGGCAGCCGGTCCACACGCTCTGCGCGTCTGCCGATGTGACGGTGATCCCGAAGATGCTCGACGCGGCGGAGCGCTACCAATCCGTCTCGCCGGACGCCCTCGCCGCCCTCGCCGCCACCGCCCCCGCCTACGAGCACGTCTTCGCGACGGGGAGCATCGCCTGGTAGTAAC
>JBBSFO010000142.1:0-9502 GCA_038238655.1 Thermomicrobiales bacterium
CCGGCTTCTGCTCCCGCTGCCGCTCCCACTTCGACCTCGGCCCCACCTGCCGCGAATGCCTCTTCGCGGGCTACCCAATCAACTATGATGAACTGCCTGCCGATTCGCAGTACGATTGACGAACGCGATCAGTCCTCGAAGGAAGAAGGAAGTGATGAATCTGCCATTTCGGGAGTTTAATCGAAGGCTCGAAGCAGTCGGCTTTGTCGAAGTCAGCCAGATCTGCGTCAATATGGGATCACTTCTGATGAGTTTGAATTTCTCTGTAATACGATAGGAAGAGCGGCGGTGGCGCAAGTATGGCATAACGCAATTTAACTGATTGACCGGCGAATGGGCGATGCGTGAGCATCGTGAATATTTAACATCTCGTTGTCCGCTGCGCTGCCGTGAGATACTATAAGTACATGCGGTCTCGTACCGCGTCATACTGATGTCGTCGAAGGAGTAGAGTGCATGGCGCAGGTAAACGTCGCCGTCCCGGATGCCGATGTCGTACTACGGGAGCAGCCGCCCGCGCCGATCACGATCCTCAGTGTGCCGCCGAAGACGCGCGGTGGCGGTGGCGTACCGCTCACTGAAAGTCTGCGCTCCTCTGTCCACAGCCTAAATGCAAACAAGATGCGCACGCTGCTGACGATGCTCGGCATCATCATCGGCGTCGGCGCAGTGATCGCGTTGCTCGCCATCGGCAATGGCGTCGTGGCGACCGCACGCGAGAAGCTTCAAGCGAATGGGACGAACCTCGTCACCGTGAAGGGCGCGAACCAGGTTTCGGCGGGCGTCGCGACCGGCTCGACGCAGAACACGCTGACAGTGGAAGACGCCGTGGCGCTGGCGGAACCCGGTATTCTCCCCGACGTGGCGGCGCTTTCCCCAGAGGTCGGGCGTGGCGGGCGGATGAATGTCGGCACCGTCAATACCTTCGGGGAGACGCTCGGCGTTTGGCCCTCGTATCAGGATGTGCATAGCTACGCCACAGTGTCGGGTGCGTTCATCTCCGATCAGGATGTGACGAGCACCACCCGCGTCGTTGATCTCGGCGCGAACATCGCGACCGCACTCTTCCCTTCGAGCGATCCGATTGGCAAGACCATTCGGCTCAATGGGATCGCCTTCACGGTGATCGGGGTAATGGAGGTCAAGGGCGGCAACGGTTTCGGCTCGCGCGACAACCAGGTTTACGTGCCAATCACGGCGGTGCTGACGCTCTTCACCGGGAATCGGCAGCAGCCGACCGGTGCGGGCCATACCATCGAGACGATTTCAATCAAGGCGACGACGCCAGAGAGCGTGGACAAGGCGATTAGCGAAACGAACGATGCGCTCGCTGCCCGCCACCGCACGAAGTCGGGACAGCCGGACTGGCAGGTCACGAACCAGGCCGACCAGATCAAGGCGGCGGAAGAAACTCAGAAGACGTACCAAATTTTCCTGCTCGTGATCGCCAGCATCTCCTTGCTCGTCGGCGGCATCGGCATCATGAACATCATGCTCGTCTCGGTCACTGAGCGCACGCGCGAGATCGGTATCCGCAAGGCGATCGGGGCGAAGGGCAAGGACATCCTCACCCAGTTCGTCACCGAAGCGGTGCTGATCAGCCTGCTCGGTGCACTAACAGGCGTCGTCTTCGGCCTGCTCGCGGCGGTTATCGTCGGTAAGACGTGGCAGCGAACCATCGTCTCGCCGGAGTCGGTCGTGATCGCGGTCTTCTTCGCCTGCGCGACGGGCTTGTTCTTCGGGGTCTACCCGGCACGGCGTGCCTCACGTCTCAAGCCGATTGACGCGCTCAGGTACGAATAGCCGCTGTTTTTCCGATTGCAGAGGGCTTTAGCCTGGATTATGACTGGACGTGTGGCGCGCGATTGTCAGCGCCGGTGTAGCTAGGTGCGGACACGGCGTGCGCGTGGACAGGGGACGACGGCGCATCGAAGACCGTAAAGACCTGTGCGGCGAGCGCAGGCGGCGTCGGGAGATACGTACCCGCCGCTAGCATCATCTCGATGTAGTCATAGATCGCCTGAACCTGCGCTTCGCCCTTCACCGAGTGGAACCAAATATCCTGCCCCGCGAAAAGCAGCAGGACGACATTCGAGAGTGCGCACGGCCCCAGGCAACCGCCCATCGAGAGGTGGACTTTGTTGCGCAGGCGGCGACGTTCCCACTCAGCATGATAAACCTCAGTCGGGACGGGGTCATGCCCGCGTTCGGTATGCCCACAGCAGCAGCCCGTCGCACAGACAAACAGTTGCCCGGCGTGACGCACAACATTAATCGAGTAGCCGTCCGCCCGCCGTACGATGGTGCGCTTCACAGGTGGGGGGCAGGTCTCTATGGCGGGCGCGATGTCCGCGAGGAAAGAGACATGCGAATACTGGTGCCCGTCGTCATCATCGCGTAGTCCGGTGGCGTACTCGTTCGTGCGCGCGTCGAGTTCCTCAGTGGTCACGAGGCCCGCATTGAGTACAAATGACTCGAACGCCGCGAGCCACCGCTCGTAGTAGGCGAACTGCTCATTTGTTGCCTTCGCTTCCTCGGCGGCGATTTCCGCGATCAATTGCTGCCGGAATTCCGCCCACGTCTCTTGCTGCCCATCGGTAAGCGCGACCGCCATGCCGAAGGCGCGTCCCTCCCACGGGGCGGCAAAGACGAGTTCGCCGTTCTTGCGCGGCAGGTCTATCGTGTCGTCCAGGTCATCAAGCAGCAGGTCGGTCATCAGTCCGTCCCTGCCACTGCCCCATGCACCGGGGTCTGCGCGATCGCCACACCAATCATTGCATCCCGTGTCACGAGGGCGGCGAGTTCCGCTTCCGTCATCGCTTCGGTCCCCGCCGGGCGCTCGGGCAGCACCATGTAGCGCAGGTCCGAACTGCTGTCCCAGACGCGGATCTCGGTCGTCTCGGGGAGCGTCAGGCCGAACTCTCCGAGCACGGCGCGCGGCTCGATCACGACGCGGGAGCGATAGGCGGGGGACTTGTACCACGTTGGCGGCAGGCCGAGCACCGACCACGGGTAGCAGGAGCAGAGCGTGCAGACGACGACGTTATGCACACCGGGCATATTCTCCAGGACGACGAGCGGCGCGCCTCGCTCCAGCCCAAGTTCCATGATCGCGGATGCGCCGTCGGCAAGCAGACGCGCACGGAAGGAAGGGTCCACCCAGGCGCGGGCGACGACCTTTGCACCCTTCAGCGGCCCGATGTCCTGCTCGAAGCGGCGGACGATGGCATCAATGTGATCCGTGGTGAGAAGGCCCTTCTCGACAAGGAGTGATTCGAGCGCCTTCGTGCGCGAGGCCGGATACGGCTCCGGATGGGCGACAGGTGGTGGGGTCAGTTCAGCCATGGGCAGCATCCTTTCATCGCGTATGGCTCATGCGGGATCAAGATACTCCTCCCAGACGTCGAGATGGACGGTTCCGTTCGGCTCGGCGTCGCCGCCCCACAGTTCGCGCGCGGCGAACCGGACGGTATAGGCCCATTGCCATTCCCCCACATGCCCACCGAAGTGCGTGTCCGGGAAGATCATCCGGCTGCGTACCGCCGCGATGGCGCACCGTTTGCCGCGAGCGTAGCGCGGCAGACGGGTATGCCCGCCCGGATGGACATTGCGCGTCACCACCGCAGCGCCGACGGCGAAGCGTGCCGATGGCGGATCAACGTCTGCCGACTGTGATCCACGCTGCCGCGCCAGAGAGAGCGCGCTCACGTCGGGATCATCGTTGTGTGGGATGGGGCGTGTCGGGTCGGCGGCATAAAGCGCGTGCCGCGCCGCGATCTCCTCGCGGGTGAGGATGCCCTTCTCGACCAGATTCGTCTCCATCGTGGCTAGCCAGCGCTCGTAGTACGAGGCAGCGAGGTAGGCGATCGGATTCATCCGCTCGATGCCGGAGCGGAACTCATCAATGGTGTAGAACCCGTTGGCAGAGGAAGCCAGCACATGGGCGCGCGCTTCCCACGCGGCATGGTATTTCGGTTCGTTTTGCTCCGGCTCGACCGGGCCGAAGCCATGCATACCGCCAAGATCATGGACGCCGTTCATCGCCCCTCCTGCCGATGCCGATTCCGATCATTCCGGTTCGGTGAAGTCGTCTTTCGCATCGTTTCACCCACGCGCCTACGGGAATCGGATGCCCAGATGATAACACAGTGACGCGATCGCCCGCTCTCTCGTTAGCCGTCCGCGAGGTCGCCAACCGGGGGTTCGTTTTGGCGGGCATCGGCAATCTGCGCACCCTTCAGTCGTGCGATCAAATTGTTGACGAACTGCTGAATGCCGGGAAGCAGGCCGCGTGACATGAAGAGCATGATGAGAACGAGGATTGTGGCGTAGACGAGCGATTGCAGGACGACGGGCGCGCGGGCGGGGACGCCGGGCCGCGTCGAGATGGTCTTGAGGAATTCCGTTAGTAGGACGATAGCGATTGAGCCGACCAGCGCGCCGTAGACATTCCCCAGCCCACCGACCGCAACGATAATGAGAAAAAGGATGGAGAGCGTCGGCTTAAAGGAGTCCGGTGAAAGGAACTTGAAGTAGCTGGCGAACAAGCCACCCGCCGCCCCCGCAAAGGTCGCCGCGATAGCGAAGATCGTCAGGCGGTAGCGTCGCACATTGATACCGACCGATTCCGCCGCTCCCTCGTGTTGTGCAATCGCCCGCAAGGCGCGCCCCGGGCGCGAGCGAACAATGTTGTACGCGATGACGAGCGAGAGCGCCGCAACGATCCAGATGAAGTAGTAAAAATGATCGCCGCTGAGGACTGTGCCGCCAATGCTCGGCTGTTTGATCCCCCTCAGGCCAATCGGGCCGCCCGTCAGGTCGCGCAGGTTGTTTAGGAGGGTATACACAATGATCCCAAAGGCGAGCGTCGCCACCGCGAGGTGGTGCCCGCGCAATCGTAGCAGGGGTAACCCGACGACATACCCCGCCGCCATTGCCACAACTGGCGCGATAACTAGCGCGAGCCACGGATTCCAGTGCGCCTTCGCAGTTAGGATACCGACGGTGTAGGCGCCGACGGCGAAAAAGCCCCCTTGACCGAGCGACACCTGCCCCGCGAAGCCCATCAGCAGTGTCAGCCCCGCGCCGACAATCGTGTACAAGCCGATAAAGATGACAATGTCCCGCTTGTCCGCCGTCAGTGTGCGCGGCAACGCCGCCACGATCACCGCCGCCATCAACACCAGCACTCCAACTCCCACCCGTCGCACCGTCATCGCCCCTCCAGGGGGAAACGTAGTGCAGAGGACGCAGAGGACACAGAGAACACAGAGGAAATACAAGAGAGGAAGAGAGAATAGGGAATGCTCGTCGGGTTTCTTTTCCTCTCCATATTCTCCTCTTTCTCTTCTCTGCGCTCGCATTTTCTCAGCGGCGGTGCCAGAGGCCGTTGGGGCGGGCGATCAAGACGGCGATCATCACAAGTAGCGCGACGACGAGTTGGTACGATGGATCGAAGTAGCCCGCCATCATCGTCTGCGCGATGCCGAGGACGAGGCTGCCGATCACCGCGCCCGCTGGGCTGATCAGGCCACCGACGATTGCCCCTGCGAAGCCGTTGACGGCGATATTGACGTCTGCGTCCGATGTGAGCGGCGACAGCGGCGTCGTCAGGATACCGGACAATGCGCCGCACGCCGCCGCGACGCCGAAGGCGAGAAAGGCCATCACGCGCGGGTTGATTCCGACCAACTGCGCGGCGCGGGCATTGAGCGCGCACGCCGTCACCGCTTTTCCAATGTAGGTGCGCGCGAAGAAGAGTTGGAACAATGGGAAGACGATCGCCACCGCCGCCACGACGACGAGTTGCTGCGGCAAGACGAAGATGTTGGCGAAGGAGATTGCCGACGTGCCGACGCCATCGTAGGTCGTCGGGATGTCGCCCCAGATGAGCAGGCAGATGCCTTCAATCAGCACCGACAGTCCGAGCGTAATCATCAACGAGGCGATAATCGGCAAGCGCGGTTTACCGACGGCCAGCACGCCGATCAGTGTGCCGATACCGGCGACAATCAGGATCGCGCAGACGGCGGCAAGTGGCCCTGGCAGCGCGCGGTCGAGCATGCTGGACATCACGTAGCCGCCGAGCATCGCGAACGCGCCCTGCGCGAAATTCACGACATGCGTGACGCGATAGATCGCCACGAAGCCGAGGGCCACGAGCGCGAACGATGCGCCCGTGGCGATCCCCGTGACGAGGTACTGGCCGAACTCACTCAACGGGTTGTGCCTCCATCGCAGCCGTCTCAATCGGGCTGCCAAGATAGACACGCTCGATCTCCGGCTGCTGCCGCAGAGCGTTGGGCGTTCCTTCGACCCGCACGCGACCGTTTTCCAGCACGTAGACGCGCTCCGCCAGCGCGAAGGCGAGATGGACATTCTGTTCGACGAGGAGCACCGTCAGGCCGTCGGCGTTCAGCGCGCGCAGGTGTTCGGCGATGTCGCGCACGATGATTGGCGCGAGGCCGAGCGAGAGTTCGTCAATCATCAGCAGGCGCGCCTCGCTCATCAGGGCGCGACCGAGCGCGAGCATTTGCTGCTCGCCGCCCGAAAGCGTGCCCGCCGAGCGGTCCCGCAGTTCGTGGAGTTTCGGAAAAAGGGCGTATACGCGGTCGAGGTCCGTCTGCATCGTGTGCCGGTTGCCGAGCATGCGCGTGAAGCCGTCCACAAGAAAGGGCGAGCGGAAATAGCGGCCGAATGCGCCGAGTTGAAGATTGTCTCCCACGCTCAGGTCGCTGAAGACTTGCCGCCCTTCCGGCACCTGCGCGATGCCCCGCTGCACGACCCGCGCTGAGGACAGCCCGCCGATCCGCTGCCCATCGAAGGTGATCGTGCCACGCGCCGGGCGCAGCAGGCCGGCAATGGTATTGACGAGGGTGCTCTTGCCCGCTCCATTTGGCCCGACAATCGCCACGAACTCTCCCGGCAGCACGGAAAGCCCCACGCCCCTGAGCGCCTCGATGCTCCCATATCGCACCGAAAGATCGCGCACCTCAAGCAGCGCTTCCTCCGTCTCCCCCTTCCCCAGGGAAGAAGGGGGTCGGGGGGGGCGGGTGTTCATGCCACCTCCGCGCCGATATACGCCTCGATGACCCGTGGATCGCGTTGCACGACGGCGGGTGGCCCGGCGGCGATCACTCGCCCGAACTCCAGCACGACGACGTGATCGGCGAGCGCCATGACAAGGTTGACATCGTGCTCGATCAGAACGACCGTCACGCCGGAGGCGACGATGGCGCGAATGAGGCGGGAAAGCTCGCCGCGCTCGCTCGTCGTCAGCCCCGCCGCCGGTTCGTCCAGCAGAAGCAGCGATGGCCCGGTCGCCAGCGCACGCGCGATCGCTACGCGGCGCTGCTGGCCGAAGGGGAGGCTTTCCGCCGCGACATCGGCGAGGTCGGCCATGCCGACGCGGGCGAGCAATTCCCGCGCGGCAGCGCGCGTCGCCGCTTCCTCGCGCCAGAAACGCGGCAGCCGGAGCGCGGCCTCCCAGAAGCCATGCCGCCCGCCGGTGTGACAGCCGACCATCACGTTTTCCAGTACAGTCATTTCCGGGAATAGCCGGACATCCTGAAAGGCAATGGCGATGCCGAGTTGCGCACGCTGGTAGGGCTGGAGGTCATCAATTTCTCGGCCAAGAAAGATGATGCGCCCCGCGTCCGGTCGGTGTTGCCCGGCGATCGTCTGGAAAAGCGTGGACTTTCCCGCCCCGTTCGGCCCGATGATCGCCAGCAGTTGCCCGCGCTCCACCGTCACGGTCACATCTGTCAGCGCCGCCACCCCGCCGAATCGCTTGGAAACCCCATCAATCGTCAGCACGTCGTCATCCAGTAACGAGTAGCGAGTAACGAGAAGGGATGAGGACACCTCTCGTTACTCGCTACCCGTTACTCGTTACTTCATTTCCCGTTGCCGTACTTCGTCGGGACGAGGCCGCCGTCCTTGACCTGGGCGATCCAGATGTCGTCCTGGCTGAGGCCGGTGTGGTCGGTTGCCGAGTAGTTGAAGGTGCCATCCACGCTCACGAAGCCCTTGGTCTGCTCGACCGCATCGCGAATCTTCGCCGGGTCCGGCCCGGCCTTTTTGATCGCGGCGACGAAGAGTTGGATAGCGTCGTAGGTGTTGTAGGCGAACTGTGCGGGGGCGGTGTTGTAGGCCGCCATGAAATCGGCGTCAAACTTCGTGATGAGGGCCTTGGAGGGGTTGCTATCCGGCAGATACTTGCCGATCGGCGCGAGTTGGCACTGGACGATAACGTTGCTTGCGGCGTCCCCGGCGGGCTTGGTGTACAAAGGGCTGGCCTGCGCGCCGCTGAAGGAGAGCGGGATGGCGATGCCGAGTTGCTTGTACTCTTTCGTGATCGTCACGGCGGGCGCGCCGGAACCCCAACTGATGATCGCCTGTGCGTCGCCATTCTTGATCTTCGTCAGTTGCGGGATAAAGGTCGTCGCGGTCAACTCATACAACTGCTCGTCCACGCTGGTGATGCCGTACTTGGCGGCGTCCTGCTTGATGATCGTGCCACCGAGCGTGCCATATTCCGTCGAGTCGTGCAGCAGCGCGATCTTCGTCTTCCCTTCGCTCTTCAGGTAACCGAGCAATTGGTCAGCGGCGATCCGGGTGGATTGCGGGCCGAGGAAGATATTGGAACGGATCGGCGTGACAACCGAGTCCGCCGCGCACTGCGTGATCATCGGGATCTTCGCCGCCTCGACCTCATCGAGGATGGCAACGCAACTCGAACTGAAGACCGGACCGATAATGGCGACGACTTTGTTGCCGATCAGTTTCGTAACGGCGGTGAGCGCCTGGCTTGGGTTGCTCGTGTCGTCCTCGATCTGGAGTTCGACCTTTGCGCCATTGATGCCGCCCGCGTCGTTGATCTGCTTGACGAGCAGATCGGCGGCCTGCTTGTTGAAACCACCGAGCGGGTTGTACGGCCCAGTCAGCGAGGTAATCATGCCGAGTTTGATTGGGCCACCCGTCGCCACAGCCGTCGTTCCGGCTGGCGCGATCGTCGCGGCCACGAGTGGGGTCGTGCCCGCCGCGCTGCTGCCCGCCGGGCGCGTGGCAACAGCGGCCGATCCGGCGGCGGCGGTCGGTGCGACGGTCGTCGCCGCTGCCGGGGCGGTGGTCGCCGCGCTAGTCGACGGTTTCGCGGTCGTCGCTGTCGCTGCGCTCCCGCCCCCGCACCCTGCGAGGACGAAGCCGACGAGCAAGAGTGCGAGCAAGGGCAAAAACGAACGTCGCATCAGACAATCCCCCTTTGTATCTCCCCGATGTGTGCGATCAACGTACGGAACCTTTGGGACGACAGCGGATGATGTCTACCATAGAGAAAGCCCCGAAACAGGATTGCGCGCAAGTATACGTGGTACGGCATACCCTGTCTATTTGCGGAATCGTTGGCGCTATGGCGGTGATGGCGACTGCATTCTTGACGGATAGTCCCCTTCAATACGATGTATTACGCGAAAATGATGTAAGACCTCGTAGAAATGACGAG
>JBBSFO010000143.1:0-9490 GCA_038238655.1 Thermomicrobiales bacterium
TGACACCAACGAAGAGCGACCTCGCTCCCCCTGCTGCACACCAATGATAAAGCAGCAACGACCGTTTTCATCGCCTGTGGTGCCGTGCGCGGCATCAAAGTCTAATCCGCTTCCGGCGAACAACATCGGTCTCCGGCCACGGTTTCCTTCCCGCTAATCGGCTCTCGGTGCCGGTTGCGTCGCAACTGCGCTCTCCTGTCGGTTGGGATGGACTTGGATATATGACTCTCCACAAATACCGGCACTCAGGTGTGTCAAGAATCTGGCCGCCTGCGTTGCTCCTGCCGAGCTGACGAGGCTCCGCCAGGCGTTGCCGGCCGCCGGATGGCACGATCTGACGGCCGAGGATGAGACCATCGCGCTCGATCTCAGCGGCCGTCTCCATGCTGGTCGATCACGAGGAGCACCGGATCGGGTTCGGGGCCTACGGTCCTCGCCGATCCGGCGCCCCGTGCGCCTGTTACATCGCGATCGCTTCGTAGACATCGACCGCGCCGCCGATCTCGAGGACCGGGCAGCCCTTCGCGAGTTCGACCGCCGCTTCGAGGCTGTCGGCCGACACGATCGAGTAGCCGGTCAGGCCACGCGAACCGCCATCGCTGACCGAGCCGCCCGGGCCGACCGTCTTCGCGCTCCCGGTCGCGGCGCCGCCTTCGACGACGGCCGCACCGAGCTCCCCGAACCACTGACTCCACTTGGCATACTGCGCGTTGCGCTCGGCCTCGTCGGCGGCCACACCCTTGCCGCCGCTATACGCGAACACGTACTTCCCCATCTCCCGACTCCTTCTTCGTTGTGGTTAGCGCCGACCCTATGTTGCCGATGCTTCCGGATATCGTGCAAATCAGCTGTCGAACGTCGAGCAGCATTGCCAGCACCCCGAGCACTCCGTGATTTCGACTCCTGAACCACCGCCTTTCCGTCCGATCGTTCGCGTGGCACCGGTTTTGATCGCTGCGTATTGCCCGTTCCGGTTTGGTCCATCTAACGCTCATTCGACGCCGCAGGATGCATTCCCCATCATGCCTCGTCAGAGGAGGGGACGCTATTTCCGCCAAAAGTGTGAGCGGAATGTGTACCAATCTTGTGACGAGGTATGACGGTGCGTGCACGCATTCAACCGTACACGTCGCCGGGCAGCTCGCGGTGGTCGGTCGTCCCCTCATACCTGGAAAGGTCTTCGTTGATTCCGACCAGGCAGAAGACTTGTCCTCCCGGGGGTTGAAAATAGAGGGGCGGATCCTGCATTTCAAGCACCTTGATGCCGAAGGCGACAATCTTCTGCCTCATTTCTTCGACATTTTCGGCTTTCAGCTCCAGATAGGTCGCTTTCAGGAAGTCACTCCTATCGAGAGTGACGCCCTCGTTCTCGTAGAGAACGCCGAGATAGAAGTGGTCGCCCATACGAAAGTCATCCTTCTCATCAGTCTCTCTTATGCGCGTGCAGCCCAGGACGTCACGGTAGCACTGACGAAACCTGTCCTGTTCTGCCCGAGGGACGACGAGCGCCACATGGTTTCCCAAAATCACCCTTGCCATGGATCGCTCCGTAGCGAGCGCCTTCAATCGCGCTCCAGTTGGTCTGTACTACATCGGCGCTTTGCTCATCGCTTCCGCGTGTCGCGGAGCCGCAAATCAACGTTCATCTGGTATAGTTCGTTCTCTTCAGCGCGTTCTGCAATCCTTGCGACAGTCCGAGGACATGGCCTTCGGGGTCGGCAATGAACGCCACTTTCAGCTGTTTGCCGGGAAGTTCATGCACTGGAGACACGACCTTGCCGCCGAGCGTCTCGGCCTGCGATAGGGCCTTCTCGATGTCGTCCACCTCGACGTAGACGGTTAGCTGCCCTGCCCCCCCATCCCAGTCCTGTTCACGCGCTGCGTTAGGCCCCGAGCGAGTCGGGCCAATTGCGCCGGGTATGCCTGTTTCCTCCGCGGAAGTCCGCTTATAGCCGGTAGTCTGACCACCCGGAGTGTCCTGCAGGTGCCAGCCGAACAGGTCGCGGTAAAAGCTATGGAGCCTCCCAGCGTCGCGGCCAGTGATCTCGAACTGAACAACAAATGGTGTATTCATCTCACTCCTCCAAAGTCCGTCGTTCGGAAGGCTGGTACTGCCGATTATTGACGTTTCGTCAATTGCCCCCTTGCATGGCGAGCTGGGATCTGGGTCAGATCAGCCGACTTGTCTTCTATGGACGGCTCCGCTCGGCACTGACGACCTGACGCAGCATGTCGAGGAGCGAAGTCCAACCGGCCCGATGAGATGGCAGCTCGTCAGCGGGAAGGTCGTAGTGGGATAGTTCGACGACCGTCTCGTCGCCATCGGCCGTGAGGAGGATTTCAACGGTTGTGGAACCCGGCGGGAGCGCATCGTTGCCGGGGATACCCCAGGTAAAGACTACGCGGTGAGGCGGCTCCACCGACACGAAGGTGCCCCGCACCTGTGTATCCTCGAAGGTGAGGGCGAAGACGCCGCCCGGCTCCGGGTGCAGATCCGCCCATGTGCCGATCCACTGCACAAGCAGCTGCGGTTCGACAAGGTAGGGAAAGACGTCTGCGGGCGTTGCGGCGATCCGGATGGTCGCCGTGAGGGTGTCTGGCTGGTTCATGGTCTCTTCCGCTCTTCCTTCTTCTCGCGCGTATGCTGCTCGACAACCTGCTTGAGACGCATCAGTGCGTCCGGCCAGAGGTCGGCGAGGACGATGCGAACCGGTTCGAGGGACTCCGGGCGGAGGGCGTACAGCCGCCTCGTGCCTTCTCGTCGTTCACTGAGCAGTCCCGCGCGTTTGAGTAACCGCAGATGCTGGCTCACGGCCTGTTGGGTGATGTCGAAGTGCGCCGCGATCTGACCGGCGGCGAGTTCGTGACTCCGCACCAGCTCCAGCATCCGTCGCCGATGCGGATCCGCGAGGGCACGCAGCACCGCATCGGGGCCCGATTCGTGCTCCACATTACCGGGTCGGTTCGCGTGTGTATCGCTCATCTCCTCATCATCCTATTCCCGTCGATCGTGGTTCCAACCGACACGCTGCCATCCCACTGCTGGGTGGCAGGGCGCCGGTTGGGGTCCGACCGAGGCTCGTTCAACGCCCTACACGACGGGGCTACCTTTGCCGGAGTCAACGTAGTTGACGAGGCTTGCAAGCCCGTGGTTCCACCCGATGCTGCAAGTGTCGAAGCATTCGAGCCGTGGCGTCAGGCCCGTGTGCCGGAAATGCAGGCGCGATCCACCGCTCTCGTTCGGACTCACGTCGAAGTTGATGGTCGTTCCCTCCCAGTCCCCGAACGGCTCGGACGCCGCAAGGACGGTCCACCGCACGACCGACGGCCGCTCGGTCTTGTCCACCCGCATGACGACCGAGCCGCCGTCGTAGACGAACGTCAGTTCGCCGCCAGCGAGGCCGGAACCGCTGGCCTTCATCCACCAGCCGGTGAGGCCCGCAGGTGTGGTCAGCGCGTCGAAAACCGCGTCTGCCGGCGACGCAAAAGAGACGGTCGCCTCGAAGTCGGCGTCCGGCGTGCTCGGTGACTCCAACGAAGCGGTGATGCCGGTGACGGTCATGTTCTGTGCCCCCTTCCGGGTCTGGGTTCGACGAGTCCATCGGGACTCTTACAAGTAGCAGTTTGTACAAGCAACTGATTGTATTCTAGCATGGTGCTGAGCCGCTGTCAAGTGGGAAAGTGCGAGGGGACCGGAGATCGTGGAGAAGCGTTGATCGTTTGCCATGTGGCACCCCCGGTTATTCGGTCTTCGCGAACGATCATTTCCGTTTCGTGGGGTGCCCCCTGATTACCTGCGGCAGTCTGTGGGCGAGCGGCGCGGCGGGCCGCCTGCCGGTTCGTTCACGGGCGACGGAGGTTTCCGCGAGCCGTTTGCTCAGGTAGCGTCGCTCCGCATCGGTGGGTGCGAGCGCGAGTGCCCGACGGTAGGCGAGGGCGGCTTCGTCGCTGCGCCCGAGCCGCCGTAGCAGGTCAGCACGGGTAGCCGACAGGAGGTGGTAGATGGAGAGGGTGCCACTTTGTTCAACCTGTTCGACGAGCCCCAGCCCGGCAGCCGGTCCGTCGGCCATCGCGACCGCAACGGCGCCATTGAGCGCGACGACCGGGGGGGAACCATCTGGCTCAACCGCTCGTACAGCGCGGCGATCTCGGCCCAGTCGGTGGCCGCCGCAGTGGGGGCGGAGGCATGGCCAGCATCGCGAAGCCTTTTCCTCACCGTTCCGGCGCCCCGGTCCTCTCGGCGGTGACCGATACGGGGCGGGCTGCCGTTGCGCGCGCGCGGCGGATCATCGCGAGCACGATGACGCCAGCAAGCACATGGCTGAATCCTTGGATGCTGATGATCGGCATGATGCTGACATGGTCGCCCAGCACGCCGGCGATCGCCGCACCGCCGAGGCCGACGAGCGCCCGTGTGGTCGCGAAGGCCCCGAGGAGTCGCCCACGATACACGTCCGCAACGGCGATTTGCTGCATCGTGAGCATACTGACCCCTATACCCGTGGCGAGCAGGCCCGCGATCACCATGAAGAGGAGCGCGAGGGCGATGCCCGACACGAACAGCGGATAATAGAAGATCGCGAGATCGGTAAAGCCGAAGGCGAAGGTCGCTATGCCGAGCATCCGTGCCGGTGCGATGCGCCCGCTCACATGGGCAACGACGAAACTCCCCGCGAGCCCGCCGACCGCCTGCGCCGCGAGGATAGAGCCGAAGGCGAGTCCGTCTCCGCCGAGCACCTTCGTCACAAACGGCACGAAGAGCGAGGACATCACGCCCTCGCCGACGCCGGTGATCGCCGTGAAGACGAAAAGGACGACGATCATGCGGCTACTCGGCACCAGCCGCATTCCATCCGACCACTCGCGCCAGACCGCCAGCCGGGCCCCGGCGGGCGTCCCAGGGGCAGCGATGCCGGCGGCGCGCTCCGGTTGCGTCCGCGCGCGGATCGACGCAATCAGTGTCGCGGCGACGAGGAATGAGGCGACATCGATGACGACGACCCCGTTCAAGCCGAGGAAGGCGAAGATGAAGCCGCCAATCGGCGGGCCGACGAGCCGCGCGAGATTGTCGCTCGTCGCGGTCAACGCGTTCGCAGCCATCAACCGCTCCGCGCCGACCAGTTGCGGCAAAATCGCCCCCTCTGCCGGGCGGAAGAACTGCACGATGGACGACTCCGCGAATTGCACGAGGTAGACGATCCACAGTCGGTCCACCCCATGCACGGCGAGGAGCGGGAGCAGGCACAGGGCGAGGAGGAGGTCGGCAGCAACCATCGTCCGTCTGCGATCCCAGCGATCAACGAACACCCCAGCGACCGAACCGAGCAGCACGCGCGGGATGAGACCCGCCATGAACATTGTGCTCGTCGCCACCGTCGACCCCGTCAGTGCGTAGACGAAGAGCGGCAGGCCGACCATCAGCGCCCAATCGCCGAGGAGCGAAATCAGCCCGCCCGTCCAGAGGAGGGCAAAATTCCGCTGGCGGAGCGTGGTGAGCATCATTTCTCCGATGGTGAGCCCACGACCGTGGCGCATCGCCGTTCGCGGAATGGAAGGCGCAGAACGATCCGGCTACCCGTGATCGTAATGCACACACGCCGCCGCCAATATTATCGATGCACGGATTGATTTTGTTCGATTTCGGCCGCGTATAGGCGCGATAATGTGGGCGAACCGCCGCCGCTCGCGCCTCTTCGCTTCACTGTTCACCGCGCGGTGCGGTGTTTTATAGGTCACGAATGACGGCCAAATGGGTGCGCTCCGTGTCCCGCTTTTCGCCGCCGCTCGCGGCGTGTCGCCCGCTCCGTTCTCTCTTCGTGCGGCGGTGAACGGCCCGCATCGCCGGTCGCCTTCATCGAGGACGGGTACTTTTCGTATTCGACGATCGGCCAGTCTGGGCCCCCACCCGACCGGCTCGACGGCACGGCTCACTCGGCGGCGCGCAGGTACTGGTAGAGCGTCTCGCGGCTGATCCCGTACGCCCGTGCCACCGCCGCCTTCCCCTCCCCCGCTGACACCCGCGCCCGCAGTTCGGCCCGCTGCTCGACACTCAGCGCCTTCTTCCTCCCCCGATATGCCCCCCGCCGCTTCGCCAGCGCGATCCCCTCCCGCTGCCGCTCCCGGATCAGCGCCCGCTCGAACTCGGCGAATGCCCCCATCACACTCAAGAGCAGCGTCGCCATCGGCGCATCCTCCCCCGTGAAGGTCAGCCCCTCCTTGACGAACGCCACCCGGATCCCCCGCGCGGTCAGCTGCTGCACCAGCCGTCGGAGATCATCGAGGTTGCGAGCGAGGCGGTCCATGCTGTGCACGACGACCGTATCCCCCTCGCGCGCGAAGCGGATGAGCGCATCGAGCTGCGGCCGCGCGACATCCTTGCCCGAGGCTTTGTCGGTGAAGGTGCGGTCCACCGCAATCTGTTCGAGTTGGCGATCCGGGTTCTGGTCGAGCGAGCTGACCCGGACGTAGCCGATGCGCTGTCCATTCATGATCGTATGACCTCCATCTGTCAAGATAGAGTCTATAAGGTTCGGGAACAGCTGTCAAGAAAGAGAAGAAGCGATCCTAGATTGACAAGGAGAAGGGGGTGCGCCTGACATCAAGCTAGGGTACACCCCAGTTGGACAGCTTATGAGAAGTCCAAGTCGCATAGAGCATGCGATAGTACCGATTACTGTGCGCCGCCAATTGGGCGCATAATGCAGCTTCTGCGGCCCTCGCTGGGAAGCGCACGGGTCATTTCCGTGCTGCCGTTCTATCTGTCATAACGTTTACCCAGTCATTCGATCGAGTTATCCTGCTGCAGGGGAATCACAAACTTCCATTCGTCCGGAAGCACCAGCGTCTCCTGAGTCGTGTCCATCACCTTCCATTCGATTTCTGCCAGCGAAACGGTGAGTGTTTGCGCATTTTTATCTATATTCGGTTCGAAAGCGCGAACGAATCGGTATTTATACACTCCGCCAGTGGTATACCCTTGCAAACTCTTATATGGATGTCCGTGACTATCAATCACAGAAAAGTTCAAAGCCGGATATATCCATCTCCCTCGCACGAGATTATCGACAAAAGATTGCCTCCGGCTTTCATCGAGAATTAGAATGCCCTCGATAGCGAAGGCGTACTCAAACCGCTGTAATGACGCGAGACCGAGGGTGAAGCCATCATACATACGCGTCTGTTCAACAGCAATAGCTTCGATGACTGGGTCTACCCATGGGAAAGGACTCGGCCCCATCCATTTCTTGGGTTTGGCCAGAGGTTCTTCCTCTTGGCGACCTTGCCCGTCGACCGTCAATGTAAAGGTGGCTCGCAAAGCGTCAGCATGGCCACCAGTTTGGTCCTCGCTCATGTTAGACCCTCCAGTCTAATCTAACTGCCACAAACCCCTCCAAGTATAGCGGCGCAAACCCCAAGCGCGTTTACGTAGAGTGGCACATCCTATCGGTAATGTCACCGGTGCATCGGAACGCATCGGTGACATTACCCCCCCTGCACATCCGTCATCATTATGACCGCAGTGTACATCGCACTTTTTACGCGGGATGCTATGGTACTATTATCGATCCTCCCGTGCTACTCGTATATCTGCCCACACGTCCGCTTCCGAGGTCCGTAGTCCCAACCTGCACAGTGAGATCATACTGTCCTGGGGGAGCGGGGTTTTGGCCCACATAGTTACCTACGTAACCACCTACTTCGAATACATATGAGATCGAGAATGTTCCACCTGTCGGAAATGGCGGTAATCCAGCATAGATACTGTTATTTGCTGGAGTATATGATCCAGATACCGTTCCAGAGGGGTTCGGAAGGATCGTGCCACTACTCGGGAGAAAGACGCTTACAAAGATCCTTCCTTCAGACGTTACCCCCCCCTCGGCATATGCTCCCGAAGTGCCGCCACCCGGCGATTCGAATGCGCTTATCGCACCGGAATTCCCCCCGGCAAGACCTGTTTCGGACGGATCACCATCTGTCAGGCCCGTCGGGTCAGTGAAGTTGACGGGATTGTCGCTAGCGTAGGCATACCCGCCACCCAACGGATCGCGCTGCGTGAACCGTCCCAGGCTCGGATCGTAATACCGCTGCCCCAGCTTCACCAGCTTCGTCGCCCCGTCGTAGTAGCCCCCCGTGTATTGCCACGGGTTCGCGACGCTGTTCGTCCCGCCCGGCGTCACCGTGCCATACGGATCGTAGGCGTACGTGTCCTTCACCACCCCGCTCGTGTCCACCAGCGCCGCCACACTCCCCAGCCCGTCGTACAGGTAATAGTAGGTGGCCGTCCCGATCCGCTCGCTCACCAGTCCCCCGCCCGGTGTGCGCGTGTAGTACGTCGTCGTTCCCCCACTCGTCTCGCTCCCCACTCCCAGACTGTCGTTCTTGTAGCTCGCCGTCCCCGCCGTCGCCCGCTGCACCTGGCTGTCCCCGGCATAGGTCATGTTGAAGGCGGTGCCGCCCGTCGGCGTGATGCTCGTCGTCTGGTTCTTGACGTTGTAGACGAGCGCGCCCGAACTGCCGCCCTGCTGGTTGCCGTTGCCGTCGTAGGTGAACGCCGTCGTCCCCAGTGCGGTCAACTGGTTGGCGTTGTTGTACGCGGGCGTCCCCGCGAAGAGGCTCGTCCCATTCAAGGTCGCGGTCGTCAGGTTGCCGTTGTTGTCATACCCATACGCGTAATTCGTCCCGGTCTTCGCTGCTGAGGTCAAGCGATTGAAGACATCGTAGCCATAGCTCGTCGTCGTGCTCGCCACGCCATCGGTCACCCCAGAGCGCAGGGCGATGTCCCCACCCGTCGCGTTGGCGTAGGCATACGTGAAGCTGGTCAGCGGCGTGCTCGTCCCCGCCTTGGTCGCGATCACCGACTTCAGCGCGCCGTTGTTGAAGTAGACCCGGCTGATCGTCACCACCGGGCTGGTCGGGTAGACCGTGCTCGTCCGCCGGTTATTGGCGTCGTAGCCGAAGGTCGTGCACTTGCTCACCGTCCCGGTGCAGCTGCCGCCCGGCTCCGCCAGCGACGTGAGGTTGTTCACCACATCGTACCCATACGTGACCGTCCCGCCCGCGTCGGCCATCGTCGCGAGATTGCCGACACCATCGTAGGTGTAGGTGACGCTGGCGCTCCCTGCCCCCGGCAGGGTCTTGGTCAGCGGGTGGTTCTGCTTGTCATAGGTGAAGCTCGTCGTCCCCGTCGCATCGATCAGGCTCGTCAGGTTGCCGTTCTCGTCGTAGGCGGCGTCGGTGCAGGTCGTGCGGCTCGCGCACCCCGTGTCGCCGTTGTAGGTGATCCGCGTGATCCGGTCCAGCTTGTCGTAGGTGAAGGTCGTTGTCTTGCCGTTGCCGTCCACCGTCGAACTGACCCGGCTGAGACTGTCGAGGTTGATCGTCACCGCCCCGAGCGGCGAGGGCGGGGTCGCGACCATCTGGGTGAAGTGCGTGCCCGCCGCGTGGCTGTTCGGGGTATACGCATAGCTCGTCTGGTTGGCGGTCGCCA
>JBBSFO010000144.1:0-9486 GCA_038238655.1 Thermomicrobiales bacterium
ATCCAGCACCCGATCGTCCGGTTGCAGATACCGCCGCACGACATCGAGATAGTCCCACGGCACCGGATCGCGGTCGTCCCGCACTCGCGAGAAATCCCATCCGCGCCGTAGCGCGACTTCAGCGGCGATGCGCCGCAGTTCTTCGAGCGTCATCGCGCCGGTACAGACTGTCGGCGTTTCGCGGTTTTCTTCGTGGCGAAGCGCATCCGGCCACTTGGGTCAATTTCGAGTGGGGCATCGAATGCCCGGACGAATTTGAGCACCGTCGGCATGGTCGGGGCTTGATTCCCTTTTTCGATCCGCGCGATCATTGGTCGCCTGATGTTGGCTGCCGTAGCGAGTTCTTCCTGGGTTATACCGCGCGCATCTCGCGCAAGTGCGACGGCAAGGCCGAACTCTTCCGCAGGTGCCGTCTCTTCCCAGAGCGCGCGAAATTCGGAGTCTTTCATCTCCTCTTCGAGCCAGGCATCGAAGTCACTTTTCGCCATCTCGCCTTTTCCTCCAGGCCATCATTGTAACGGATACGTTACAACGCGCAAGTCTGACACCTATCCTTCCGTAATCGTCGCGCCGGTGTCATCAATGGCGAGGATGAGAACGTTGCCGGGGTAGCCACGCTCCGCCGCTGTTTCGCGCATGGCGGCGGCAACCTTTTTTGCTTGCGCGGGCGCGACGAGAGCGAGGACGCACGGCCCCGCCCCGCTCAGGCACGCGCCGTATGCCCCGGCTCGCTCGCTCGCGCCAATCAGTGGTTCGAGCCACGGGATGAGCGCGGCGCGGTACGGCTCGTGGAGACGGTCGCGCATGAAGCGGCTGAGGGCGTCGTACTCCCGGTCAATCAGCGCGGCGACGAGCAGCGCGACATGGCCGACATTGATAACGGCATCCCGATGCGGAACTTCCGGCGGCAGGGCGGCACGGGCGGCAGTCGTGTGCAGCGTCGTGTCGGGCACGAAAAGGACGGCACGCAAATCGGCACCGTCCGACAGCGAGAAAGCGATACCGCCATCCGCCGCGACGATCCCACCGTAGATTGCGGCGGCGACATTGTCCGCATGCCCCTCGATGGCGGCGGCAATTGCCAGCAGCGGGTCCTCGACATCGTCCGACAAACGATCGAATGGCTCGTCGAGCAGCGCATTCGCAGCGAGCAAGCCGCCAACCACCGCCGCCGCCGATCCGCCCATGCCGCGCGCGACCGGGATGCCATTCTCGACGTGCAGCGTGTGCGGCGGCAGGTACTTGTGCGCCTCCGCCGCGAGCCGCTGCATCGCCGATTCGACGAGGTTCGGCGCGCCCGCGAGCAAGTGCGCGTCCAATCCCGCCACCGTCGGCGTGCCCGCCGCCCCCGCCGTCACGGTGATCGTCGTGTACTGCGCCAGCGCCAGTCCGAGATGGTCGAACCCCGGCCCGAGGTTCGCACTCGACGCCGGCACCCGCACCCTGATCCGCCGCTTCGGGGATGAAACCGATTGAACCGCAGAGACGCAGAGCACGCAGAGCACGCAGAGAGGGAAAGAGTAAAGTGAGATAAATGCATCATGCGTCTTCAAACGAAGCGAGTCGGCGCAACCTTCTGACGCTTTTTTCTCTCTCATTCTCTTTGTCTTCTCTGCGTCCTCTGCGCCTCTGCGGTTCATCCGGTTTGTCAGTCTAGCCATTGGCGAGTACCCGCTGGACGGCGGCGAGGGTGGGGGCGATAACGATGGGCGGGCGGGCGTCGGGGGCGGTGATGTGGATGCGCTCGGTCGCCTCGGCGTCCTTGAGGACGTGGCCGGTGAGGATGCCGACGATGTCGTCGCCGGGCCGGATGATGCCGCGCTCCCGCAGCGCTTTGATGCCCGCTAATGAGGCGGCGGAGGCGGGTTCGCAGCCGATACCCGCGTGGTCAATCTGTCGCTTCGCCGCCAGCAAATCGGCATCCGGCAGGGCGAGGACGACGCCGCCCGTTCGCTGGATAATGCGGCGGGCACGGTGGCGCGAGACCGGGTTGCCGATACGGATCGCGGAGGCGATCGTTTCGGCCTGCATCGGTTCGTAGTGATCGAAACCGCGCTCGAACCATTGCGCGAAGGGCGATGCGCCCGCCGCCTGAATCGTCGCGATGCGCGGCAGTTTGGCAATCAAACCCAACTCGTACGCCTCGATCAGCGCCTTACCGATGGCGGAAGTATTGCCAAGATTGCCGCCAGGCAGCACGAGCCAGTCCGGCGCGACCCAGTGACGCTGCTGGAGTAGCTCGAAGGCGATGGATTTCTGCCCTTCGAGCCGGAAGGGATTGATGTTATTGGCGAGGAAGACGGGTTCCGTCGCCGCGACCTCCTGCACGAGCGTCATCGCCGCGTCGAAATCGCCCTGCACCTGGACGACCTGCGCACCATACGCGAGCGTCTGGCCGAGTTTGCCCGCCGTGATCTTCCCTTCGGGGATGAACGTCAGCGCGCGCATGCCCGCCTTCGACGCATAGGCGGCGAGCGAAGCCGAGGTATTGCCGCTGGAAGCGCAGGCGACCGTCGTCGCGCCCGCGTGGCGCGCGTGGGAGATCGCGGCAGTCATCCCCCGATCCTTGAAGGAGGCGGTCGGATTCTCGCCCTCGTGCTTCAGCGCCAGCCGTTCGACGCCCGCCCACTGTGCCAATCGGCAGCCGCCCGCGCGGCAGCCGGGGCAACGATCCACCCCCTCGCCGCAATACAGATTCGTGTTCCCTTCCGGCGCGGAGACGATGGCGTCGTCCGGGAAGGGCGCGATCAACTCGCGGTAGCGCCAGACACCGGAGCGATAGGGAAACTCCCGGCTGCCGAGACGCGCGTCCCACGTCGCCTTAAGCGTCGTGCCGTCCACGCCGGAAAGGTCGCGCTCGACAAAAAGCAGGCCGCCCGCGCTGTCCGCATTGCGCGGCGGGAGGATCGGGTAGGCCGCACCGTCCGTGTCGCCGCGCAGCACGGCGGGGAGCAACATCGGCTCCGTCGTGGCAGCCATCTACAGCCACCCTTCGGCGAGGGCAAGTTCGGCATTGAGGATGCTCGCGCCCGCCGCGCCGCGAATCGTGTTGTGCCCGAGGACAACGAACTTCCAGTCGAGGATCGGGCAGGGGCGCAGCCGCCCGACGACCGACGCCATGCCATGCTCCGCCATCCGGTCCCGACTTGGCTGCGGGCGATCCTGCTCATCACGGAAGATGACGGCGCGCTTCGGCGCGGAAGGCAGGTCGAGTTCCTGCGGACGACCACGGAATTCTCGCCATGCCACGATCAATTCATCCGCCGACGCTTTTGTGCGCAAACGAACGCTGACCGCCTCTGTGTGCCCGTCACGGACGGGAACGCGGGTGCAGGTCGCGCTCACCGGGAAAGACGCGGGGCGGAACCGTCCGCCTTCCCAACTGCCAAGCATCTTCGCCGTCTCGGAATGTAGCTTCTCTTCCTCACCGCCGATGTACGGCACAATATTGTCAATCAGATCGAGCGACGGCACGCCCGGATAGCCCGCGCCGGAGGCTGCCTGCAAACTCGTCACGATCACCGCCTCGACACCGAAGGCGTGATGCAGCGGCGCGAGCGGCAAAACGAGCGTGATCGTCGTACAGTTGCCGTTCGTGACGATGAATCCCTCGGAGCCGAGCCGCTTGCGCTGCCAATGAATAGCATCGGCATGGTCGGCGTTTACCTCCGCGACGATCAGCGGCACGTCCGCGCCCATCCGGTGATTCGAGGCATTCGAGAAGATGCGATGCCCTTCCTTCGCCAGGCGATCTTCAACCGCTCCCGCCACATCGGACGGCAGCGACGAGACAACGACGGGGGATTCGAGCCGCGCGTCCAATCCCTTGACGACTAAGCCCGCGACAGCGGCCGGAATATCCGGCGAGACGAGCCAGTTCGCCGCCTCGGCGTATGTTTTGCCGACCGAGCGATCCGACGCGACGAGTTCGCGTACTTCAAACCACGGATGCCCTTCGAGCAATTGGATGAACCGCTGCCCGACCGCGCCCGTCGCCCCGAGTACCGCCACGCCGATCTTCTCCCCGCCTGGTGATGGAACGGCAATACTGCTCATGCGCCCTCCCTCGCTTCTTCTTCACTCAGGGTGTCCAACCGCTCCTGCCAATGGGCGGATACGACGTAGACGGGCGGGGTTTGCCGCTCCGCGTATGGCGCGTCCTTGTGACGGAACCACCAGCGGGCACGGGCCACATCCTGCCGCCGCACGGAGACCGCCGTCTCCGTGCTCGCCTGCTCGTCAATCGCCAGGATACCCTCCCGCACGAGCGTCACCGCCGCGCCGAAGGTGATGCCGAGAAATCGCGCCGCTTCGGCGAGGGGGATGGCGTCCGATTCGTCCCGCTTGCCGCGCAGTGTGACGACGCCGGTGCGGCCATGCGCCCGCTCCCAGACATATTCGTCGCCCAACCCGACAATCGGCTCGCGGCGGCGAAGCAACACCCCCTGATCGCGCAACCGTTCGAGGTCGTAGTGTGCGACGCGGAGGGGCAGATTACATTCCGCCGCCACTTCCGCCGCCGTGAAGCGGGCAAGTCGCTCGCTGTCCGGGTCCTGCGTCGTATAACGGCGGACGCGGGCGAGTGTCTCGTCCGACGGCTCATCGCGCGCCGGGCCCCACCATGCCGCGCGGTACTCCGCCGCCGCGACGAGGTTGGAGCGCCGCGCCGTCCCCTTCGGCTTCCCGCGTGGCATCAGGCGACCTCCTCAGCGATCGGTCGGCTATACTGGCGCAGCCATACGTCCACCGTAGGCTCGTCCCAGCGGCCTTCCGCGACCGCGTAGCCGAGTTCGACGACCGCATCTTCCGGCGCGACAATCGCCAGCCCATTGACGCGCGCGAAGGTGAAGGCGATGTGCAGCCCCGCCCGCTTGTTGCCGTCCGCGAACGGATGGTTATGGATCATCCCCCAGAGGAGCGACGCCGTTTGCCGTGCCAGATCCGCCTCCTCATAGAGCGCGAGATTGAGCGGCCGCGCGAGCGTCGAGGCGAGGATGTCGAGCCGGTTCGCCAGATCGCCGGGGTCGTCCGTGACGCCCATTGCATCATTGTAGAGGGCGAACGCCTCCACGATGTTCGGATAGCGAATTGCGCTACGATCGTGCATGCCACGCTCCATCGAACCAGCGTTCGTCCGGGTGCTCCATGTATTCGGTCAGTGCCTTCCTGTAACGCGCGATCTGTGGGTCGGCGCTCGATGCGAGAATGATACGCAGAAATTCCTGCGTTGCCCGCGTGTGCTCGCCTGCGCTGTGCAGCGCGAGGGCGTAGAAGGAGCGCATCGCGCCATCATCGGGGAATCGCTCAACGCCCACTGCAAGGGTCCGCACCGCGTCCGCATCCCGGTCAATCACGCGATAGGTGCTGCCGAGACCGAGCAAGGCGCCGCGCAGATCATCTCCGTCGAGGCCGGCGGCAATCGCGCGCTCGTAATACGGCGCAGCATCGGTTTCCAATCCCATCCGATCCACTGTCCAGGCCAAATGATAGTTGACGAGCGGATGACCATGATTTCCGCATTCAAGGAGCGCGACCAGGAGCCGCCGCGCCGCCTCCAGATCGTCCGATTCACGCAATTGCACCGCTTCGGCAATTCCTTTTTCGATGTGCGCTCTGTCGCTCATATGCTCGTGCCCACAATCAACGCAACCGCGCATATGCGCCCGCATAACGCACGCCGACTGTCCGCGATGCCGAGGCCCACGGCTCCGGCAACGATGGGATGACATCGGCGCGGTGATGGAGATAGACGGAAACCTCCGCGCGGGAGACATACTGCACGCCAGCGTCCTGCCACGCATTGATGATGCCGCGCCGCCCCGCCTGTTGTAACACCGTCACCGGCACGCCCTCGGCGGCGGCGATTTCCGCGAGTGGGACCGCATCTTCCATTGCCCTCATCCTTCATACCACGGATTCCGTGGCGACTGGGACGCAAAACTCTGCGTGCAGTTGGCGCGTCGCGTTGTCCGCGTGGATGCCGGGCACCGTGACGATCAAGGAGCGACCCGCCGGATCGCCGCCGACCGCGTACATCGGCACATTCGCCGCGCCGAGCACCCGCCCGACGCGCGCCGCGACATCCGGCTCCGCGCCAACGCCCTCGCCGACGATTGCGACGCACGCCGCGTCGTCCTGCATCGCCAGCCGTCGCACCATGTCCGTGATGATGTCGTCGCGCAGCGTCGAGCGGAGGTGGGCAAGCATTTCCGCCAGCGCCGCGCCCGTCGCGCCGACGCCGACATGGCAACTCGTGCCCGTCGTCGTCGTGAAGATCAGGCGCGCATTGAGGTCGCCTAGTGTGCCGCGAATCGCCGTGACGACGCGGGCGAGATGCGAGCGCCCCGCCGCCTGCACGGTGATCAGGCCGAGCGAGCGGAGCGTCGCGATCCCCTTGACGACCGTTTCGCCGTCCGGGTCGCCCGCGTCCGCCGCGATCAGCGTGCCCGCGAACTCGGGGCGGAAGGTGTTCTTGATGCGAAGCGGGATGGCGTGCGGCAGGAGCGGCTGGATCGCGCGCGGGTGGATCACCTTCGCGCCGTAGTGCGCCAGTTCGCCCGCCTCGTCGTAACTGAGCGCGGCGAGCGGCACGGCCTGTGGTACGACGCGCGGATCGGTCGTCATGATGCCATCCACGTCCGTCCAGATCCAGACCTCGGCGGCGAGGAGCGCCGCGCCGAGCACCGTCGCGCTGTAGTCGGAGCCGCCGCGCCCGCCGAGCGTCACCGTCTGGCCGTCCGTGCTGCGCCCGATGAAGCCCGTGACAACGGGGATTGTCCCGTCCGCGATTAGCGGCGCGAGGACATTCTCGCACGCAATCCGCGTCGGCTCGACGAGCGGGTCGGCATTGCCGAACACCCCATTCGTGACGATGCACTGCTCCGCCGAAACCGCAACGGACGGGATACCCATGCCGCGCAGCGTCGCCGCGACAATCGGCGCGGAGCACTTCTCGCCGCACGCCGCGACCCGATCCACGAGTGCAGGCACCGGCTCGCCCATCGCGCCAATCGCGACATAAAACCGGCTCAAGGCTTCAAGCGTTGTTTCGACATCGGCGAGCGCGGCGGCGCGGTCGTCTGGGTCGTCAATGCAGGTGGCGACAGTGGCATGGATCGCGCGCAATTTGGCGAGAATGCCTTGCACATCGGGGTCGCGCCCGGCGGCGGCGTGCTCGACGCCTTCCAGCAACGTATTCGTCACCCCCGAGACGGCAGAAACGACAACGACGGGATGGCGATCCCGCTCCATCCCAATGAGGTGCGCCGCATCGCGGATACGCGCCGCGCTGCCGACGGACGTGCCGCCGAACTTCATCACGAGTGGCCCAACCGGCGGCGCCTGCTCTGGTTGCGATCCGTCCATCCCAATCTACCCCGCTTGCAAACAAAAACAGCGTGGCAAGCGCCCGCTGTTGTCCCGGTCTCCGTGGTGTGCGTCGCGCTCAGGCCGACTCCCCACCCGGCCAACCGGGGGTGGTAGTCGTCGTAATGATGATCGTCGTGCTCAACATCGTGTGGCTCCCGCGTGCATCAACTCGCACGATGGTACAAGGGGAAGCGGGTATCGTCAAGTGGGCACAGCCGTCACGCCTCGCCGGGAATGTTCCGCACCCGCCCGCGTTCTCGCTATCAAGATTGACGGCGCGATCCGGATAGTCGGATACCCGACAATGGAACCGTGGAGGAAACAACGATGGCGAATGTCAAGGTGGGCGACACCGCGCCCGATTTCACGCTCAAGAATCAGGACAACGAAGACGTCACGCTCTCCGCACTGCGTGGCAAGCCGGTGGTGCTGGTCTTTTATCCACTCGATTTCTCCGGCATCTGCACCACCGAACTCTGCGCGATTCGCGATGACTACAGCGCCTTTGTTGAGGCGGGCGCAGCAGTTTTCGGCATCAGCCGGGACAGTCGTTTCACCCACAAGGCATTCAAAGAAGCCAACGGCATCAAACACGACCTGCTCGCGGATATGAAGGGCGACGTGGCAAAAGTCTACGGCTCGTGGAACGACGATCTGGCCTTTTCTGAGCGTCTGACGGTGGTGATTGACCCGGAGGGCGCAGTCGTCTATGTCGTGCACAATGCCGCAGGAAACGCGCGCGATCATCACGAGGCGGTCAACGCCCTGCGTGGATTGGCGCACGTGTAGCCTCGGAGCAGTCAGTAGTCAGTGACTCGTTTCCCGTCTGTCTACTGACTACTGTCCGCTCACTGCACCGTGAGCGTCATTTTCATGCCGAGTTGTTCGTGGCCGGGGATATTACAGATGACGGTGTACGTGCCGGGTTTGAGGTCCACTGCGAGTGAGCCGGTTTTGCCCGCGTCAATGTTGTCGGAGACCTTGGTGAGTTCCTTGATCTCAATATTGTGCGGCGACGGGCCATTGTTCTTGATATTAATGGTGATCGCGCCGGCCTTGATCGTCGTCTTATCCATCGCGATCGCGAAGTCCTTTTCCACGACGTTGATCGCGTTGTCGCCCGCCGGTGCAGGGGCGTCATTCCCGCCGACCGGCGCCACCGCGCTCCCACCCGACGCCGGGGCCGGGACGAACGGAGCAGGCTTTCCACCACCGACGACCAACGCGGCGATGAGCAAGACAATGGTCGCTCCCAAGCCGACGACAAAGGCGACCAACCCGCCCACACCGCGCTTCGTTGTCGCACTTCGCATTGTGTACCCGCTCCTTGATCACGTCCGCAGGGCTACGCTGCCCCGCCGCTCCCTTGGTGCCGCTTTCTGGGCAGCACGCCGCTATCTTACGCTACCTTGCGGGCATCGCGCACGATTGCTGCCATTATTCGCCGATCATCGCCACGCGGACAATCCGCATGAGGTATTCCGGCGTCGGCTCGTTCGGTGAGGGGATCGTCTTGAAGAAGCGGAAGCCCGCCTTCTCGTAGGCGCGAATGGCGATCCGGTTCGCCGCGCTCGGCCCGATGATGCAACTGGTCGCATCCGCAACGCCGAACACGATCACGCGTAGAAATGCCCGCAGGATGTGACGACCAAGCCCCTTGTGCAGGTACTCGGCCTCGCCGATGAACAGATCAATGCCTGCCGCGCCATCGTCCGTGTCCACGAGGGCCGCGTACGCGGGGTAGTCGCGGATCATATACGTCTGGATGTAGCCAATCAGCTGATCACCGTACAGGATGACATACGGATCGGTCGGCTCCTCGCCCCAGATGCGCGGCCCGTATTTCTCCGTCACCGCCGCGTACGACGGCGCGACACCACCCCACCACCATGCCAACACATGCGGCATCTGGAGCCAGCGATGCATCAACGGTAGATCGTCCGGCACCATCCGCCGGAAGCCGATCAATGCCGGATCACTCATGCGTCAATTTCATCTGTCGGAACGGGCAATGGGCGCATGCGATGGAGGCGGTGATGGACACGACTACCCGGGAGCGGTGTCGCGGAGAAGGCGACAGGCGGCGCGTTGTCAGCCATCATCCGGGTCAGGGCGATG
>JBBSFO010000145.1:0-9475 GCA_038238655.1 Thermomicrobiales bacterium
ATAACGCGATCGCGAGCGGGGCGCGGGTGATCGGCAGCGCAGCAGCCGGTCTGCTGGTCCCCCACCTCGGCTACGCCGGGCTGCTCGCGATCTGCGGCGTGATCGTGCTGCTGACGATGTGTATCCCGCCCGCGCGCCGCAGGGGGCGCCGTCCGGGGCCGAGCATATGACGCGGCAAGAACGGGCAGGTGATCGGTACGACGGCAGCAATGAACAGGGGGCGGACATGCGATCACCTGGCAGAGACCAGCCGGAGGCAGCGCAGCAGCGACGAATGGTCCAGGGGCTGGCGCCGCCCGACTTCCTCGACCCCGACCATGAGTGGCGACGCATCTTCGCGGAAACGTGGGGCACGTTCCTGCTGGTCGTCGTCGCTGCCGGGGGCGGGGTCGTTGCTGCGACGAGTGCTGGGGCAGTTACGTTGGGCATGGTGGTGGTTGCGCCGGGACTGATGGTCATGGCAATCATCTACTTTATGGGCGCGGTCAGCGGGGCCCATTTGAACCCCGCAGTGACCCTGGCATTCGCGGTGCGGCGGAACTTCCCGTGGACCCGGGTACCGGGCTACATCGTGGCACAGCTGACCGGCGGTGTCGCGGCGGCGCTCTTTCTCCGGGCGATGTTCGGGACGGTTGGCGCGCTTGGTGCGACCGTCCCGGGGAGGGGTGTCGGCAGCGGGAAAGCGCTGGCGATGGAAGTGCTGCTCACTGCCGGGTTGGTGAACACGATTCTTGGCACGGCATCCGGGGCACGAAACATTGGGCACAACGGTGCGATCGCGGTCGGGGGATACATTGCCCTGGCGGGGCTGTGGGCGGCGCCGGTCAGCGGCGCCTCGATGAACCTCGCACGATCATTGGCGCCGGATCTCGTGCGTGGCGACCTCGGCACGACGTGGGTCTACGTGGTCGGACCGGTAGCCGGTGCATTGATCGGGGTCGCCTTCGAATGGATCCTCAAGGGAAAGGCCACCGCTGCCGGGGAGATCGCGGCGCAAGGCGCACGCGACAGTGATGATGCGATAGGGCCGGACGCCTGAATACCCGAAGCGAGGACAACCGCGGCGTCTCTGTGCCGGACTCTGCTGTCTCGTTTCTCTCATACAGGCTTTAGTATGCTTCAGGTGGCGGGGTCTTCATTCGGTAAGCCGAGGTATGCGAGGATCGCATCGCGTAACGCTCCAGCGGCCTTGGCGTGTCCGCCGCCAATCTTCCCAAGCTGCACCACCATTGCCGGTGGAAGGGAAGCAGTCACGCGTTCAGTTGCCTCAGCGGGAACCGCAGGGAAATTCCTGTTCGATGGGGCGGTGGCGAGATACGCTTCAACAGCATTCGTTATCGTTCTGGGTTCATAATTACCGTCCAACTTGACGCGCTCGTCAAGCACGGTGATCTCTTCAGGCGTCAGTTGTGTACTGATCGTGTCCAGCCCTCCGTACGTCCCCGCCGATCCAGCCACCATTTCGCAATTACTCCTGCAACGTTCTTCGTGAGGCCATTTCCTTCTCGATTATCCCGACGTTTCACCAAAGTCGCAAACGTCTCAGATGAGTCTCAGGGCAATCGCATCTGGTTTCGGGACCGCTTCTCCGTCGTTTATCGGGCGGCACGCCCTTTGGAGTGCTGTTTCGTACTCCCATTCGTCGCTCGTCTTGCGCCGCAATGCGGAGTTTCGCTCCTGGTTGTTGGAGACGAAAAAAGCAAGCGACGAACCGTCGGTCGCATGAGCGCGCCGGAGGGCGAATCGGATGGCGGCGGGGTCGGTGGCGCGCGGCGAACGGTCATGCCGTATGACGTTCCGCCTGCCCATCCATCCGCTTGCTTCGTGCTAGCTTGCCCTGAACACCATATACTGTTGGCGACGGAATGGTTCTGTACAAAAAGGAGCATCGGCGATGGCTGAGAAGGACTGGTACGAGGAACTAACGAAAAAGTATGAATTTACCGTCGTACAGCCTCCCCACCAGGGACATCCCCCGATTGTCGCGGCGCGATACCTCACGGATGAGGCTGAACGTCTCGAGGGATACTTCAGGGAAGACGCTAAACGTCTCAAAGCCGAAGGGTGGCGGCTCCTCACGGACACGATTACGGCTGAAACAACGGTCATCGTGCTGGTTCGGGAAAAGCGAGGACGTGCCAACTAAGACAGAAGAAATGGCGGTGCGTGCGGGCGGCGCTCTCCAAGAGTCCACCGATGAACAGGTGCGCGGCGGCATCAGTCTGGACGCTCAGGAAGAAGGTGTCCGGGCCGATTGCACCATGACGGGGATGGGACTGATGCCGTGTTTGGAGACGGAATAGGAACTATGGGCTGACCTCCTCAATGCAAGGACAAGCCGCGTCGTGAGGGCAGCATACTCCATCGTTACCTGTGACGAAACGCCCTCTCTGTGGTTAAAAAACCGTTCTTCCCCTTCCCAAACTGCCCGGAAGGACAGGCGCGGCCGCGATGGCGCGACGATAGACACGGATGCTGCGACAATGGCGTCGCATCGGGGAGACCAACGGAGGTCGGGCAATGTCCACAGATACTGCGAATTTTCAGCAAGCGGATCGGGACGCAGATGCGATGCAGGCAATCGCCGCACCGCATGTCGTCATCGTCGGTGGTGGGTTCGGTGGGTTGGCCGCCGCGAAGGCGCTCAAGGGCGCGCCGGTGCGCGTCACGCTCGTGGACCGCGCGAACCACCACCTCTTCCAGCCACTCCTCTACCAGGTCGCGACCGCCGCGCTCTCCGCCGCGGACATCGCCGCGCCGCTCCGCTCCGTCCTGCGTAATCAACGGAATACGACGGTGCTGCTTGGCGAAGTAACGGGTGTGGACCATGCGAACCGCGCCGTGATCCTCGCGCCAGACGCCGAGGCGGGCGAGACCGCCGAGGAGCGGTTGCCCTATGACTTCCTCATTCTCGCGCCCGGCGCGATGACCGCATACTTCGGTCACGATGCATGGGTACAGGACGCGCCCGGTCTGAAGAGTCTCGACGACGCGATTGAGATTCGCCGCCGCGTCTTCCTCGCCTTTGAGTCGGCGGAGCGCGAGCGCGACCCGGCGACGCGCCAACGTCTGCTCACCTTCGTGGTCGTCGGCGGTGGCCCGACCGGTGTGGAGTTGGCGGGCGCACTCGCGGAGATCGCCCACGAGGCGCTCGACCGCGAGTTCCGCGTCATCAACCCGGATGACGCGACGATCTATCTGCTCGACGCCGGGCCGCGCATCCTCGCCACCTTCCCCGAAATCCTCGCGCGCAAGGCGACGAAAGATCTCAAGAGGCTCGGTGTGAAGATTCGCATGAGGGCGGCGGTGACCGGCATTGAGCGCGATACGGTCCATCTCGGCGACGAGCGCATTGATACCGCGACGGTGATCTGGGCGGCAGGCGTCACTGCCTCGCCGCTCGGCACATGTCTCGGTGTGCCGCTGGAAAAGGGCGGTCGCGTGTCGGTCGAGCCGGATCTGACGCTCAGGGAACATCCCGACGTCTTCGTGATCGGCGATCTCGCCACGCTCAACGATCAGCGCGGCAATCCCCTGCCGGGCCTCGCGCCGGTCGCGGCGCAGCAGGGTGAGGTGGCGGCGCAGAATATACTCCGGACGATGCGCGGAGAGTCCAAGGCGGCGTTCCACTATCGGGATCGCGGCAATATCGCGACGATCGGGCGCAATTGCGCGGTCGCGACGATCTACGGGATCCGGACGAGCGGGTTCATCGCCTGGGTGGTCTGGGTCTTCATTCACATCCTCACCCTGATCGGCTTCCGCAATCGCTTCGCCGTGATGGCGCAATGGACCTACGCCTATTTCACGCATCGTCGCCCCACCCGCCTGATCCGTGCGGAGAAAACTTGATACTCTTTCACAAGACAGAACGACACAACAAGAGAATAGGGGATCTTCTCGCCGTCGTAACCGGGGGTAAGAACATCGCGGAGGCCGCCGCCCTTCAGGTTGAAGGCGAGGACGGTTCAGACAGCAAAGTATGCGAACAGCTTGTTCGGGAGAATATCACGATCTCCTGTCTCAGCCAAGGATTTATACATATCTGTCGGTGTTCTACGATTATGTCCGGGCGAACTGTTCAGCGAAAATGTCCGTTATGGAGAACATCAGCGTGAACAGGCAGGAACAGCAGCGGGGTCTCGTGGTGGCACGAATGGATCGCGGAGAAAGCTCGGTCGGGGAGGGAGCGGCGTTGCTCGGGGTATCGGTGCGGCAGGCGAGATGGCTTCTCGCCGCCTATCGGCAACGCGGGGCCGCGGCGCTGGTGCATGGGAATCGGGGGCGCGTGCCGACAAATGCCGTGGACGAGGAGACCCGGCGAATGGTCGTGACGCTAGCGACACAGCGGTATGGAGGGTTCAATCAGGTGCATCTGACCGAGCAGTTGAGCGAGCAGGAAGGGATCACCCTCTCGCGCTCCAGCGTGCGACGGATTCTCGCAAAGGCGGGGATCGGCAGTGCGCGCAAACGGCGTGCGCCCAAACATCGCAGTCGGCGGGCACGCTACCCACAGGCGGGGATGCTCGTGCAGATCGATGCCAGTCCGCACGATTGGCTGGAAGGGCGCGGGCCGCGGCTGACCTTGTTCGCGGCGATCGACGGGTGCCCTTTGGGCAGGACGACGGGGGCGGTGCTGGCGCTACTCTTTCGCGCGCAGGAGGACGCTGCGGGCTACTTTCTCCTTGTGCGGATGATCGTCGCAACGCACGGGCGACCGCTCGCGCTCTACCATGACCGGCACAGCATCTTCCGCGTGAACGTGCCGGAAACGGTGGCGGAGCAGTTGGCGGGCGAACGGGAGTCGACCCAGTTCGGGCGTCTGCTGGAGGAACTGGCCATCACGTCGATTGCCGCGCGCAGCCCACAAGCGAAGGGGCGCGTCGAGCGGTTGTTCGGCACGCTGCAAGACCGCTTGACCAGCATGTTGCGACTGGCGGGGGCAACGAATGAAGGGGAGGCGACGGCCTGTCTGGGCGATTTCCTCGTCGACTTCAATGATCGCTTCACGGTTCCGGCGGCAGAGGAAGGGGACTGCTACCGGGCGATGGCGGTAGGAACAGACCTCGACACCCTCTTCTGTTTCAAGTATCAGCGGACAGTCGGGATGGACAACACCGTGCGTTTCGGTGGGGCGCGACTCCAACTGCTGCCCGGCGCGCGCCGTCGGTCATGGGCACGCGCGGTGGTCGAGGTACAGGAACGGCTCGATGGCTCACTGGCCGTCGCGTATCACGGGGAAGGTCTGGCAACGACGCCTGCGCCCGTGCCGGTCGCCTCGCGTCCAACCCTGCGCCGGGATCGGGAGGCCATACAAATCGGTGGAGCAAAACTGGGGACGCAGCATCCGTGGAAACGGGGCTATCGACAGCGACAGGACAGAATCACTGAACAGTTAGGGTGACAGAATCGCTGGACAACAACAGGATTTATACATATCCCGATAGGTAAAACACCACAATCATCTCTCGGGTTGGACTGTGAGACCAAAATGCTGTGCTACCACCACGAGAGCCACATCGTCCATCCACACCGCCTGCACCAGCAGCTGCTCGCCAATGAGCCGATCCGCAAAGATCGCCCAACATCCCCACATCGCTCAATGCCGCGAGAGGTAGCGGATCTCGCCGTAGATCGGCGCACCGGTCGCATCCTCCCGCTCGTAGACATCGCGCGCAATGCGTTGCGTGAGGCGTCAATCGCCGCTGGTGATCGTGCTAAGATCGATCTCCCGATGACCGAGAGCCACCGCGAGGGAAGCGAAGTGGGCGTGCATCTCGGCGAGTGTGTCGGGGTGGACGACGTCGATGAAGCGAAGCGCGGGGTCGAGGCACAGTCGGCCGACGCCGCGCACCTGTCGCCACCGGGCGGGGACCGCGCCGGTCAGCGGCTGCAGCTCTCCCGTCGCCCCTCGGATCGTGCGCACCGCCGCCAGTGCTTCCAGACCAGGGCGAAAGTGCGCGATCTTCTCCGCGAACGCTCCCGCGCGCTGCGTGGCGGCGTAGACGACGCGAAACCGTGTCTCCTCCGCGAGACTGTCCCCCTTGCCCGGATCGTCGAACCGGTTACCGAAGGTGCCATCCGCGCCCGCGCGCTCCCAACCGGGCAGTGCGAAGGGATCCGACGGCGGGCCGACATCTCCCCGCGCCACCCGCAAGACCGGCGAGGACGGAGGCGGCACTGCGTAGAGGGTCATCCCTCGGCGAGGAACATCTCCGCGCGATTCTGCCGCCGGATCACCCTGCCAATTGCCCTCAGAGTGTGAAGGGATCGTCGCAGTCGGGCTTGACCGGTACGCCATTCAAGACAACAAGAAGTCCGGTATCAGATAAATCCTGAGATAATGATCGTTATCACAGGATAACCACATATCGAGAGTAGGAGAGAGGGGTATACATATCCCGGAAAGACTCCCCCTCATCTATGATGCAAAAGCCGCAACTGCGTGCGGCGGCCGTACGATCTTCCCACGACTTGACACCCCCGCCCTGATGCGAAGATACTACAACTAAGGGTGATTGGTTGTAGTCTACGACGGTAGCGATGATTTTGTCCCCGCACCGGTGTCAGACGCTGGTACGAACGAAATATTCGATTCGACTGCTTCGAAATTCACTCGGTGGCGAAACGCTTTGTGGAAATAAAGGTGAACGAAACGATGAAGATATCACTAATGCATGGACGTTACCATCGCAAAGAATCCCGGCAATGATGAACGCATTCGCGATGTGGTTCGTCATCGGGGATGACCGGAGCGCAGCATGAGCACGCCATACCTGGTGCGAGCGAGCGACCGCCCAGCACCGGACCGGTCGCTCGCCTTCGCCGTCGCCCACCATCCGCTCGACCTCGCCATCGCCGCCTGGCTCGACGCGAAGGCGAAGCGCACCGGCAGCGCGAAGACGGCAACCGCCTACGCCGCGACGCTCATCGCCTTCCGCACGACGCTCGGCGACCACGGCCTCGACCTCGACGGGGACGCGGCGCTCGTCGCCCTCGTCGCGCAGGGATGGGCGGGGCACGGCGACCCCGCGCCCGCCACCTTCAACCAGAAGCTCGCCATTCTCTCCAGCTTCTTCTCCTATGCCCTTAAGCGCGACCTATTAAAAGGTGGCAATCCGATCGGTCGCGTCGAGCGACGGCCGGTGCAGGGGTACGCCGGCGCCATCCCCCTGCCCTACCTCGCGGTCAGGGCGCGCCTCGCCGCGATCGACCGCGCCACCCTCGTCGGCAAGCGGGATTACGCCCTGCTCGTCGTCGGGCTGCAGACCGGGCGGAGGCTTAGTGAGTTGGCGGGGGTACGCTACGGGGATATGACACTTTCTGGCGAACGGATGACGGTGGTGTGGAGGCGCTGCAAGGGGGGGAAGACAATGTCCGATACCTTGCCAGCGACGGTCGCGCGGGCGGTGGGGGAATACCTGCATGCGCTGTATGAGAACGCCTTAAACGAAGGAATACCGCCCGACGCGCCGGTCTGGGTCAGCTTCGCACGGAATACAAGTAGAGGACGGGCGCTCGGCATCCAGTCCATCGCCGACATCTGTGAGAAACGGCTCGGCACGAGCAAGGTGCACGCCCTCCGGCACACCTTCGCCCGCGCCATGGAGGACAGCGGCGCCAAGGTTAGTGAGATCCAAGCCCGGTTGGGGCATGACAGTCTGGCGACGACCGGTCGCTACCTCGCCGCCCTCCACCGCGCCGACAACCCCCATGCCGAGCGCCTCGTCTCCCTCTTTGGGCTTGACCAACCAGCGGATGCGTGAGCGGGAGCGGGCGCGCCAACACTGACCGATGCACCGATGGCCTCGCGATATGAAGAGCGTGCTGCCAGATCATCCCGGTCCGCGCCCGGTCAGATACGCGGCGAGCGCCTCTTCCATCACCTCATAGAGATGCCGGTCCTCCTCGAGCGCGATCCGTTTGCACGCCTTGATCAAATCCTCTCGCAGCTTATAGCCCCGGTTCACCCGCACTGGTTCATGTATCGCACTTGTGCGTTGATGCGATAATGCGTTTTCACTTTCGTGCGTTTGTGCGTTTATTGAATCTGCGGGATCGTCCACTAAGTCGGTCGAGAGGCGCATCCCCTGCCCCCGGCGCAGCGCGGGCTTTGCGGTGTCGTTCCTCAATAGCCTCGTGAGATCCCGCTTACCGGCCATATCGCGCCTCCACTTCCCGCGCCAGCGCTTCATACGCCCGCGCGCCCGTACTCGTCGGCGCATACCGGCTAATTGCCTCCCCCGCCGCCGGGGATTCGGCCAGCTTCGTGTTGACTGGGATGATCGTCGCGAAGACGCGCGCGCCGTACCGCCGTCGGATCTCCCCCTCCACACTCTGGCTCAGGCTCGTCCGCCGATCCACGAACGTGCAGACGATCCCGCCGAGCGCCAGCGCCGGGTGGAGCTCGCGCACCAGGTCGATCGTCGCCTCCAGTTGCGGCATCGCCTTGAGGGCGTACGCATGCACCTGCAGCGGCACGAGGACCGACTGTGCCACGGCGAGCGCGTTGAGGGTGAAGAGTCCTAAGGACGGTGGCGCATCGATCAGCACGTAGTCGTACCGACCGGCGGTCTCCCGGAGCGCTTTGCGCAAGAGCAACTCGCGCCCGACCTTGCCGGCCAGTTCGAGCTCCGCCCCGGCGAGGGCGAGCGTCGAGGGAACGAGATCGACGCCAGCGGCGGTTGGCACGGTGGCGAAACCAACCCCCTGCTCCGGGTTGAGCAGCACTTCGTAGATGCTGTAGGTGGTCGCCTCGGGATCAACACCGAGACCCTGGGTGAGATTTGCCTGCGGGTCGGCGTCGATCAGCAGCACACGCTTGCCCCGCGCGGCGAGCGCCACACCAAGGTTGAGCGAGGTCGTCGTCTTGCCCACCCCACCCTTCTGCATCGCCACCGCCAGAATATGAACCATGCTCTCCCTTCGCACGATGGCCCACCGAGTAACCGCGTCATCGCATCAGTGCGTTATCGCACTCGCGCACCCCACACTATTCTGCATTCTACTTAATGGCAGGGTGTTCGTATAGGGGCGACCGCGACCACGCCGATGACGATCACCTCTCGGGCACTCGATCGGCGGTGAATCAGGCGGAAGAGAGCATTGCATGTCACCCATACCTTTGATAAAATACGAGGTATGGGTGACATTACTCGTGCCAAACCCGACAATACCTGCCTCTTCACGATCGCTGCGGGGCAGCGCGGCTACTTCACGGCCGCGCAGGCCCGCATGTGCCGATTTGCGTGGGATCTCCTCACGTACCATACCCGGCGTGGTCGCTTCCTCCGCCTGCGCCGCGGGCTGTATCGGCTGCGCGACTATCCCTCCTCGCCGCGTGAGGAGGTCGTCGCCGCGTGGCTCGCCGTTGGCAAGGATGTGGCGGTCGTCTCGCACGAGAGCGCCCTCGACCTGCTCGGGCTGAGCGACGTCATCCCCGACGCCGTCCATCTCACCGTCCCGCGCGCCAAGC
>JBBSFO010000146.1:0-9444 GCA_038238655.1 Thermomicrobiales bacterium
ACCGGCAGGCGCGGGCGGCCATGCGGCGCGCGCGGCGTCGTGCCGGCGAGCAGCGCATCGAGCGCGGCTTTCAGTGCGTCCAGCCCCCGCCCGGTCGTCGCAGCGGTCACGATCAGCGGCGCATCGGTGAGCGTCGTGCCGGCGACCGCCTCGCGCGTCGCCTCCGCCGCCAGTTCGAGAAATTCCTCGTCCACCGTGTCCGCTTTCGTCAGCACGATCAGGCCGCGATCAATGCCGAGCAGGTCGAGGATCGCCAGATGCTCGCGCGTCTGCGGCATCGGCCCCTCGTCCGCCGCGACGACGAGCAGGGCGGCGTCTATCCCGCCGACACCCGCGAGCATGTTCTTGATGAACCGCTCGTGCCCCGGCACATCCACGACGCTAACCGTCTGCCCGGAAGGGAGCGTCAGCCAGGCGAAGCCGAGGTCAATCGTCATCTCGCGCGCCTTTTCTTCCGCCAACCGGTCCGGATCAATGCCGGTGAGGGCGCGCACGAGCGTGCTCTTGCCGTGGTCCACATGCCCCGCTGTCCCGACGACGTAGGCACGCTCCACAACGCCATTCATGTCCGAGGAATTCGTCGCATTCATACGCCGCGATTGTAGCAGAGGAAACCGATCGAACCGCAGAGACGCAGAGAGCGCAGAGAAACACGGAGAAGAGAAAACTGAGAATCTTGTTTCTTCTCCCCCCTTTTCTCTCTCTGTATCCTCTGCGTCTCTGCGGTTCGATCGGTTTCTCGTTAGCCACCGGGAGATGGGAGGGCATCGAGCCAGTCGTAGGTCAGGTAGGGATGGAGGGTGGGGCGGAGGTCGGTCGCGCTGTGCTGCTGGAAGAGGGTGAGGAGATCGCGGCCGGAGATGACCCCGTAGCGGTAGCGTGCGTAGACATCGTGGAGTGCGGCGGCGAAGCGGGCCGATCCCATCGTGTCGCGGATCGTCGCGTAAACTTTTGCACCGCCGTCGTAGACGCAATAATAGTGATTGCGGTCGCTAACACTTGTATCCCAAACGGTAATATTGACCGGGCAGGGCAGCGGACGAACGAGTGTAACGGGCACATCAATACCGGCGTTAATTGCCTCCTCGAAGAGGCTCGCCGCGCCCTCGTCTACCCACGTCTCAGTCTGCGGGTGCGTGCCGAGCAGACCGAAAAACCATTGATGCGACGTTTCATGCGCGACGAGCGTGCGCAATGGCACACCGCGCGCTTTCGTGCCGATCATGACGAGTGTCGGGAATTCGACGCCGCCCGGCATCGTCGTTCCCGCGTCGGCGACGCGGAAAACGGGGTAGGGATAGGGGCCGACCGTCGCGCTCATCCATTCGAGCGCGTGGATCGCGTAGCCCAGAATATCCGCGTCTGTTTCGGCGCTGGATGCGAGATGATTGGGAATCGTGAAGACCTCGACACGCACATTATCCTTCGTCGTCCCTTGCACAATGGCGTATGCAGGCGACAGGAGCACGGCGAAATCGCGCACATTCGGCGCGTCAATCGTGTAGATCGTGCGTGCGCCGCTCGTTTCTTTATGCTGGATGACACCGCTGCTGACGAGTGTCTGTGCGGTGGGGGTGGTCAGCGTGACATGGAAATTGCCCGTTGCGGTGTAGACGGCGTCGAACTGGTCGTGGTAGCCGTGATCGTCGGAAAGCATCGGAAACCAGTAGCCGAGCCGGAGGATATCGCCGTCGCGTCGGGTGACATCCCAGCCGTCGCCATCGTCGCGGATGTCGAGATGGAAGGCAAAGCCGACCGTTCGACTGTCACCAGGCGCGAGGGCGGGCCACTCCGGGAAGGAGACGCGCACCTCAGCTTGATCCACCGCCGCTGCGATGCCGTCAATCGTGCCACCATCGAGCGTGAACCAGCCATAATGCGCCGCCGCGACATTGAACGTGACCGCAGAAACGGCCTGCGTTCCCGTATTCGTCAGGCGGACTTGCTCGGTACCGCTCACATGGATTGCCCCATTCGCACCCACATCGCCGACCGTTGCGGCGAGGGTGTAGTCCGTCGCGAGCGGGGGGATATCCGTCGTCGCCGGATGCGGGTTCTGCGCGTCCTGACCGCGTACGGCGGGTGCAAGCGTCGGCACAAAGAGCGGAGCATCCGCCGCGACACACGCCGGAAAGAGCAACGCAGCAATGAATAGGACCAGCGCGACACGGCATCGTTTCATGCCCCCAGTGTAGCGACACGGTTATGTCGAGTCAAACAGGCAGGCGCGAAGAAATCAATCGAACCACCAAGACACCAAGAACACCAAGAGAATACAAAGAAGAAACCAGGATTCCCTTTTTCCCTTCTTGGTGTTCTTGGTGTCTTGGTGGTTCGATTTCCGCCGCTACTGCGGGATGCGAAAGACCTGCCCCGGAAAGATCAGGTTCGGGTCGGCGATCTCGTCGGTGTTTGCCGCGAAGATGCGCGGCCATTGGGTCGCGTCGCCGTACCAATGCTGCGCGATCCCCGAAAGCGTGTCGCCCGCGACGACGGTGTATTCCGCGAAGCCGTGATACGGATCAATCAGGGCACGTCCGAAGATGACCGGCACCGTCACCTTATTCAATTCATCGCCCATCCCACTCGGCGGGAACTCAAAGACTTCGACGGTACCATGCGCCGTCGCGGGGATCGCGCCGAGGGCGAGCAGCGCATGGTAGTTGCCCCAGATGCCGAGGCCACCCGCCATGATGCTCGTCAGCGCGAGTTCCGCGCCGTTTCCGTCGCGCACCCGTGCGGAGAAGGCCCCCTCAAAGCCCGTGCCGACGCCACAAATCGAGACGGGATCGTCCACAATGTCGTACGGTTGCGGCTGCCGGACGGTGATCGGTGCGAAACTCGGCATAGCATTCCTCCTGACGTGTGATGATGTTTATAGACATTGATACAACGCTCCCGCGCGACGAGCGGTTCCACGAGGCAGCGGCGCGGTATACTGCGGCAATTGAACGAAGCGAAAGGGAGCAGCGATGCAGCCGCATGGGCACGAGACGGTTTTCACACTGGAAACGACGCCGATCAAGTTCGGGCCGGGCGCGTCCGACGAGGCGGGATGGGAGCTCAAGCGCCTCGGCGTGACGCGCGCACTGCTCGTCTCCGACCCCGGCATCGTGCGGGCAGGCATCACCGCGCGCGTGCAGCGGGCCATCGAAGCAGCGGGCGTCGTCTGCGTCGTCTATGACCGCGTCCGCGTCGAGCCGACGGTGCAATCGCTGCAGGACGCGGCGGACTTCGCCTGTGCGGAGAAGGTGGACGGATTTGTCGGCCTCGGCGGCGGCTCGTCCATTGACACGGCGAAGGTGGCGAACCTGCTCGTCACGCACCCCGCACCGCTCCTGGACTACGTCAACAAGCCGATCGGCGCGGCGCGCGTCCCGCCTGGCCCGCTGATGCCGCTGCTCGCCATACCGACAACCGCCGGGACCGGCTCGGAAGCGACCTCGGTCGCCGCGCTGGAAATCCCCGAGCAGCACGTCAAAACGGGCCTCTCGAATCGCTGGCTCCGCCCGAATATCGGCATCGTGGACCCGCTCCTGACGCTGACGATGACGCCCGAAGTGACCTCGTCGTGCGGGCTGGACGCGCTCTGTCACGCCGTGGAATCCTACCTCGCGCGGGATTTCACCTCGCGCCCGACGCCCGAAACGCCCGGCGACCGCCCGATGTTTCAGGGTTCGACGCCGATCTCCGACATCTGGGCAATGAAGACGCTCGAACTCGGTGGCCGGTACCTGCGCCGCGCCGTCCAGAATGGGCAGGACATCGAGGCACGCACGCAAATGTCGCTGGCAGCGATGATTGCCGGGATCGGTTTCGGCAATGCGGGCACACACATCCCGCATGCCTGCTCCTACCCGATTGCCGGCCTGAAGCACGTCTATGAGCCGCCCGGCTACCCGACCGATCATCCGTTCGTGCCGCACGGCCACTCGGTGATCGTCACCGCGCCCGCCGCCTTCCGCTTCACCTACCCGACGAACCCGGCGAAGCATCACCACGCGGCGGAACTACTCGCGGGCCACCCGCTGCCGAATGCGGACGAAAACACACTCCCGACCGTGTTGATCCAACTGATGCGCGACATCGAAGCGCCGCGCGGCATCGCCGAACTCGGCTACGACGACGGCGACATTGACATGCTCGTCGAAGGCGCGCTGAAGCAGCAGCGCCTGCTCGTCATTTCCCCACGCGAGCCAAGCCCGGACGATCTCGCGGCCATCCTGCGTGCTTCGATGGCGAACTGGTAGTTGTTGCGGATCACACGCTCCGCGACCACCGGAATGCGTTGAGTGCGCGAACGCGATGTGCTGGGATCGCCTGACATCCGTGCATACCTGCAACGGGGTGTGAAATAAGGTGGTGATACGAGTGTCAGCGGATCGCCACTTGACCGACGCATACGATCTGGCTACCATCCACCTCTAGCGACACATGTCGGAAAGAGGCATCGGGTTCTGACCTGACCCGCCGCAACAAAGGTCTCGACGCATGAATGCACCGCGAACGTTGCGCGACCGCCTTCCCACTCCGCGAAGTGGGCATCTGTTCGCCGAACATTCGCCGACTGCTAACGGTGGCGGTTTCGGAGACACCTGGGGAGGCGACGCGGAAGGCCGCGAGCACCTCGCCTGACTGGATACATCGGGAGCGGATCGGATACTGATCACGGTCGCTCATCATGCACGGCGGAGTGACAGATGGATATTCAAAAGACGGCGAATCACTGGGACACGCAACATTTTTCGACCGCGTTTCTCCGCGCCGAGTGGTCAGCCCATCCCCTCGCCCAGGAACGTTTACACAGTATGCTGGGCTATCTTTCTCGCGAGGAGTGGTTCATCAAGACGCGTTTGCCGCATGCCCCGGTGCGACGCGGCTTAGGGATCGGCGTTGGAACAGCCGCAACGGAGTTGCAACTTCTTGCAAGTGGCGCGGTCGAGCAGTTCGACGTGTATGATGTGAGCCCCGTCGCCCTTTCCGCCGCGCGCGAAGAGGCGCAGCGACTCGGAGTAGAAGAGCGGGTGCGGTTCGTGTGCGAGGATATCAATCGCGTTGCGCTCCCGCATGAGACATACGATCTGGTGACGTTTATCGCGTCGCTCCATCATATCGAGCAACTCGAGCAGGTACTACGGTCCTGCTACGCGGCGCTGGCTCCTGGTGGCATGATGTGGGCCGCTGAGTACATCGGCCCGGACCGCTTCGAGTATCCGGACGCCGACACCGCGTTCGCGGAGCGGTTCTATCGGATACTCGATCCTGGCCTCAAGAAGGCGTGGGAACCCGAACTGCATTTTCCCACGCCCGAGGAAGTCATCCTGGTTGATCCGACAGAGGCGGTGCATTCGTCTGAGATCATCGCAATGGCGCGTTCGATATTTCCAAAACTCGAGATCATCCCGACGTACGGCACCCTTGCATTCATTCTTTCCTGGTCCCTCAACCACGACGCGCTCTACGAAACCGAAAAGGGCCACGACGCGTTCCGGGTCATTCTTGATCTCGACACGGCGATGATTGATAGCGGCACGTTACCGCATTACTTTGCGTATCTGGTTGGCACAAAGCCATCAATGGTGACCCAACGCTGACGCACCGACACTCAGCGATCAAACACGATCAGGCCCCGACCGACTTCGCCGCGGTCGAGCGCGTCGTAGGCTTCGTTGATCTCTTCGAGGGGGTAGTGGCGAGTGACGAGCGAGTCGAGGTCGAGCTTGCCCGCCTGCGCCAGTGCAATATATTTCGGCATGTCCACATGCGTACGTGCGGAGCCGTAGAAGCAGCCCTTCAATGTTTTCTCCTGCGCCGCCAGCAGATAGGCATCAATCTGCGCATACTCCCCGACCGCCGCCATACCGACTGCGACCGCCATCCCGCCCGCGCGGATCGCCTCGAACGCCGTGCGCACCGTTTCGCCGCTCCCAAGCACCTCGAAGGCGTAATCGGCTCCGCCGCCCGTTAGCCGTCGGATCGCTTGGACGGGGTTCTCCTCGCGAGCATCCACCGTATCGGTCGCTCCGAAACGCTCCGCGAACTCCAGTTTCTGCTGACTGATGTCCACAGCGATAATTCGCGATGCGTTGGCGAATCGCGCCCCCTGGATGACATTCAACCCGACACCGCCGCAGCCGATCACGGCAACGGTGCTTCCGGGTCGTACCTGTGCGGTGTTCAACACCGCGCCGACGCCCGTCGTCACTGAACAGCCCACGAGCGCCGCCAGTTCGAGCGATGTTTCCGGGCCAATCGCGACCGCGCTGCTCTCGTGGATCACCGCATACTCGGCGAATGACGAGGTGGAACCGAAGTGATGAATCGGCTGCCCATCCTTGGAAAGCCGGGTGTGCCCGCCGGGTAGGGTGCCCGCCGGGCCACGAAAGCCCGTGCAGAGCTGGGGGTGACCGGACATGCACTGCTCGCAGTAGCCGCAATGCGGCTTGAAGGAAAGGACGACCGGATCCCCCTCCTTGACCCGCGTGACACCGGGGCCGACCGCCGCGATGCGGCCCGCCGCCTCGTGCCCGAGAACCGTCGGCAGCGGCGGCTTCCACTCGCCCTTCAGCACATGGAGGTCGCTGCGACAGACGCCGCTGGCCGACATCTTCACCAGCACCTCGCTCGGCCCCGGATCGTCGAGCTGCACCTCCTCAATTATCATTGGGGTGTTGTAATCGTAGAGCACAGCGGCCTTGATCGTGCGCATTGTCGTACCTCCCGCTAGGTTATCTTGGTGGCGTAGGCTTCAGCCTGCGGTCTCGCGCAGGCTGAAGCCAACGCTACCGGATTTCGCTGCATCACGGATTCCGCCTTCATTATCGCCCGCCCTCTCAGCGTGTCAACGCGTCCGTCTCCACTCCTTCAAGGCAGCGAGGAGGCGGGCGTTCTCCTCTGCCGTACGGATGGTGATGCGCAGGTGACCAGGTAGCAAAGGATGCTGCGAGAAGTTGCGGACGACCATGCCATGCGCTTCCAGCCAGTCGTAGACGGATTGCGCGACGGCGGGGCTTTCCCAGCGTGTCAGCACGAAATTCGTCACGGACGGATAGACATGCGCGCCGCACTCCCAGAGTGCGTCCGCGAACGGCTCGCGCTGGGCGATCACCGCCGCGACGTTCGCCTGCATCGCCGGAATGTCCCGCAAGGCCGACGCGCCGACGCGCGCTGTGACACGGCTGACGCTATTCGGCGGCCGGACGCGGTTCATCATACCGATCACATCGGGGGCCGCTACCCCACACGCAAGACGCATCCCCGCCATGCCGAACGCTTTGGACATCGTGCGGACAACGATGAGGTTCGGATAGTTGGCAATTATCGGCACGGCGGACCAACCGATGTACTCCGCGTACGCCTCGTCCACGACGACCATGCAGGGGGCGTCCGCAATCAACCGCTCCATGTCAACAGGGTCGGTCGCGTTGCCGGTGGGGCTGTTCGGGTTGCAGTGCCAGATGATCTTCGCGCCCGGTGCGGCGGCGAGAATCCCGTCAATGTCCGGCGCGAAATCCGCCTTCAGCGGTACGCGCTGCACGATCGCGCCCATCTGCTCGGAAACAATCGGGTACATCGAATAGGTCGGCGCGGACACAATGACGCGGTCGCCGTTATCGAGAAAGGTCTTTGTGACGATATCGAGGATTTCGTCCGCACCCGCACCGATAATCAGGTGATCGGTGCCGACGCCATAGTACGCGCTGAAGAGTTCGACCAGTTCCGCGTACGACGTATCGAAGTATTCATTCGGCTGCCCCGCCGCGCGCGCCGCCTCCATCGCCGCATCCCATGACGCGGGCGGGAAGGGCGACGTATTGAGATCGAAGCGAATGACATCCTGCACGCGCATCCCATGCAGTACCGCGACCGCCTCGCTGGAGAGTTCCCACACGTACGGATCAATAGCGCGGACCGATTTGCGTACCAGGTGATCGAGCATTCCTACCCCCTGCCCCCTCCTGGCGCGGGAGGGGGAACCTGTTTCGACGATTGTGCTATTTTCCATCGGCCCCGGCGCTCTCGTATCTGCTCCCCTCCCGCGCCGGGAGGGGCCGGGGGTTAGCTGAATCCTACCGTACCCGCGCATTCCCTGCATAATCGGGGCGTGCGATACTGTGGGCATCAGGATTCGCTGCCTTCGGAAGGGAATGGACCATGGCAACGGCGATAGCGAACATGACGCTCCTCGATTTGCTGGCCGGTGCGGATGATCACCCCGCGCTCGTCGCGCCGGAGAAGCCGTCGCTCACGTACGCGGCGATGCGGGCAAATGTCGTCGCGCTTGCGGCACAACTCAATCAGCTGGGACTCGGGCGCGGAGACCGGATCGCCATCGCGATGCCGAATGGGCCGGAACTGATCGTCTCCTTCTTTGCCGCTACGAACTGCGCCACTGCCGCGCCGCTCAACCCGAGTTACAAGGAGGATGAGTTCGCTTTTTACTTCGAGGACACCCGTGCGAAGGCGCTCATCACCTTGCCTGACACGATCCCTGCAGCGCACGCGGCGGCGACAAACGCGATGACAATCATCGAGGCACGCGCGCAAGCCGACGGCACGATCGCCTTCGTTGCCCTGAAGAACGCGCGCCCCGCGCAACCCACGGCGCTCGCGACGGCGGACGATGTCGCGATGATCCTCCACACGAGCGGCACGACGAGCCGCCCGAAGCGCGTGCCGATCCGCCACCGGAACATGGCGGCGTCCGCGCGCAACATCGGCGGCACGTACAACCTCAGCGAGCGGGATACCGCACTCTGCGTCATGCCGCTCTTCCACATCCACGGCATCATGGCCTCGATGCTCTCGACGCTCGCCTCGGGCGGTACGATCGTTTGCCCGCAAGGATTCAACGCCCTGGAATTCTGGCACATTGTGGACTCCTTCAAGCCGACGTGGTACTCCGCCGTGCCGACGATGCACCAAGTGCTGCTCGCCCGCGCGGACCGGAACATGGAGACGATCAAAGCGAATCCCTTCCGCTTCATCCGCTCCAGCAGCGCCTCGCTCCCGCCCATTGTGATGGAGCGGATCGAGGCGGTGTTCAATGCGCCGGTGCTGGAATCGTATGGGATGACCGAGGCGTCGCATCAGATGGCCTCCAACCCCCTGCCACCGAAGCCGCACAAGGCGGGGACCGTCGGCTATGGCTTCGGCGTGGATGTCGCGATTATGAACGACGATGGCAATCTACTGCCGCAGGGTGAACTTGGCGAAGTCGTGGTCAAAGGGCCAAATGTGATTGATGGTTACGAGAACAATCCCGAGGCGAATGCGACTGCCTTCATCGCCGGCTGGTTCCGTACCGGCGACCAGGGGCGAATGGACGAGGACGGCTACCTCGTGCTTACCGGGCGGCTGAAGGAACTGATTAACCGGGGCGGCGAGAAGATTTCGCCACTGGAGATTGACGACATCCTGCTGCGCCACGCGGCGGTCGCCGAA
>JBBSFO010000147.1:0-9418 GCA_038238655.1 Thermomicrobiales bacterium
GAGGGTCAGACCGAGCAGGATCACGAGAACGAGCAGCCGTCGAAGCGTCGCCATGGTCTTCCCCTTTTGTGTCGCGCCCCCCGGCGCACTCCCCATCGTGTGCGGTCGTTGCGCATGCCCTTCAGCAAGTATGGGGCATGGGTGAACGCGACACCATGCAGTTGACCGGCAGTTCTCACGCAGGTCGCGCGTGTCGGAGGGTGTGATTGAGGGGCGCGGCGACCACTTCGGTTGTCTGACTTATGCAGGGATCCCCATCAGAATAGCGGGTGGGGCAAGAACGCTGATGAATAGCGCTCTTCGATACAAGCGGATGCTCGAACCAATCTCGCTGCCGGAGGGCGTTGATAGTTCTTCGTGACGGATGATATCGAAAGGCCGATTGGTAACGCAGGGGACTACTATCGGTAGCGCGGGCTACTACGCAAACCACGGCGTTACCCGACCGACTTTTCGAGGTATCCATAGGAAGACGGGAAATACGCCGGTTGCGCGCCGTGCTGCCCGTATGGTACAGTATTCGTCGTGCCCGCAACGGGCGGTGAGTGCGTGACTGCATACAAGAGCGAGGCAAAGACGATGCATCCGTTAGTACAAAGCATTGGGGACCGGTTTCTCCGCACTGACATTCCCGTCTTCCGCACCGGCGACACCGTGCGCGCGAGCGTCAAGGTCGTCGAGGGGACGCGTGAGCGCATCCAGATCTTTGAGGGTGTTGTGCTCAGTCGTCGGGGTGGCGGCATCAATGAGACGTACACGATCCGTCGCATCGGTGCGAACAGCATCGGCGTCGAGCGGACTTTTCTGCTCCACTCGCCGCGCGTGGACAAGATCGAAGTCGTTCGCCGGGCGAATGTGCGCCGCCAGCAATTGTATTACCTGCGCAACCTGACGGGCAAGAAGGCGCGCCTCAAGGAGCGTCGTGAGCAGCACCCCGTTGGCAGGCGTGCCGCTGCCCAGACGGCAAGCACCGGCGCAGACTGAGGTTGCCCTAACCCCCAGCCCTTCCCCTTCAGGGGCGGACAGTTTCACCGTTCTTCTTGCCCGGCTTGACGATCGCCATGCGTAGGGGCGGTTCGTAAACCGCGTCTGCGTAGACAAGGCACGGCATTATCTGGAACTGTCCACCCCTGAACCCTCTGATGGAAGGGGTCGAGGGGGTAGGATTCCTCGGCACAGGCAAGAATGCATACACCCTGCCCCGCTTGGTTAGGCTACACTACGCGCCATGCGGCCAAAGGCGCAGTGATGCAGGGAGGAAATGAGCCGTGGAAACGCCAATCAAGACGCAGCAAGTGATTGCCGTCTGCAACGTCACCGCGCGTGTAACCCTCGCAACGATACAATAACGGAGATGGCGCTCCTCTCGGTCAGCGCGGAGTTCGTTGTCGCCGTCCTCGCGATGTGGCTGGGATCGGTGGCGCTGACCCGCACGCCGCGCGCTCCGTCCGCCCGTGTTTTCGCCCTCCTGACCGCCCTGATCGCGACGTGGGGCGCGGTGCGCGTGGTGGAGCGCCTGACGACGGACGACGGTGTGCGGCGAGTGGCGAGCGGCGCGGAGATCGCCGTTGCGCCTTTTCTGCTCGCCGCCTTTCTCCATTTCGTCCTCGCCGTCACGGTACACGGGCGATGGGATCGGGCGCAATGGATCGTGCTCGCCGTCGCGTATGGCGCGGCCTTGCTCATCACCGTCCTTTCCCTCGCGGATCGCGATCACCCAATCGCCGTGCGGCCACCGTACCGGACCGTGGGCGGGATCGGTGCGCCGATTCCCGGCTGGGCATGGATCGGTTTCCGGGCGGTGATCCTCGCGCTGGCGGTTTGGTGGGTCTGGCGGGCGTGGGGCACGGCGCGTCGGACGGGTGCGGGGCGCGAGCAGTTGACCGCCCTGCTGATCGCGGCGGCGTGTGCGGCGGTCGGCGGCGTCGCGACGATCCTGCTGGCCGATCTCGGCTACCCGGAGTGGCCCGGCACGGCGCTGATCGCGGCCAGTCTCGGTCTCGCAGCCTATGCGGTCTTCGCACAGGGGCTATTCCGCAATCCCGGCGCCGCGCGCCGCTCGTTCTCGTACTCGCTCGCCGCAGGCGTGCTGACCGTCGTGTATGTCGCGCTCCTGCTCGGGCTGGAGCGCGTTTCCCGCCATCTGCTCAAGACCGACACGCCGCTTGTCACCGCACTGGCGATCGTCCTGACGGTCGCGCTCTTCGATCCGGTCCGTGCGCGGGTCGGGGCGCTCCTCGACCCGTATGTCGGACGGCGTGAGCGGGCGCGTCGCCGGTTGATGCGCGCCCTCGGTGACGAACTGCTGACCGCACAGCGACCGCGCGCTGCGATTCAGCCCGCGCTGGCGCAACTCTGCCGCGCCCTCGGCATCCGCGCCGCCACTGTAACCGAGTCAGCGGGCGAGACTGTTGCCGCCTACGGTCTGTCGCTCGCGGTGGATGGCATAGCGCTCGCGCTGCCCTTGCGGGTGGCAGATCGGGTGATTGGCACGCTCGCTGTTGGCACCAAACGCTCCCACCGCGCGTATACCGTCGCGGAAACGGACCTACTGACGAATGCCGCTGCCTTTCTCGCCGCCTCGCTCCATCTGGACGAGCGCGAAATGCATCAGGCCGCCGCGCTCGATGCCCTCAGTGAGGAACGCGCCGCGCTGCAATCACAGGAGCGCACGCTTGCTGACGCCCTCACGGTTGCGGTACTACCGGAACGCGCGCTCGCCTTGCATGTCTGGGCGCTCGGTTCGCTCCGCGTCGAGCGCAACGGCGAGCGCATCCGGCAGTGGGGCGGTGCGAAAGCAGGAACACGGCAGGCGGAAGCGATGTTCGCCTTTCTCTTCGACCGCGCGGAGCGGGGCGTTGCGAAAGACGAATTGCTCGACGTGATCTGGCCCGATGTCCCGCTCGAAAAGGCTGACCTCGCCTTTCATCGCACGCTCGGCGGTCTGCGTCGCACGCTCGAACCGAACCTGACGCGCGGCAGCGAGGCGGCCGCAATCATTTACCATAACGACCGCTACCGCCTCGATCCTGCACTGATCGTTTGGAGCGATCTCTTCCAGTTCCGCGCGCATGTCGCCGCCAGCGCGGGAACGGACGCCGACACGGCGATCGCCGCCCTGGAAGAAGCGCGCGCCCTGTATCGCGGCGATTACCTGGACGACTGCCCCTTCTACGGCGACAGTGCGTACGTCGAGGAGCGCCGGGACATGCTGCGTGGCCAGCAGAGCGATGTACTGCTCGCCCTCGGTGGGCGGTACGAGGCGCGGGGCGACCTCCCCGCCGCGACCGCCTGCTACCGCGAAGCCCTGCACATCACGGGCAATGACTGCCCCCGCGCCGATGCCGCCCTCACCCGCCTCGGCGTCACCGTATAGCCACCGGTGGCTATACCGTCCTTTCTTCGGTCGGTTGGTTCGTCGTGCCGTCGCGGGGCTTGAGGCGTTGGTAGACGTACGAACTGGCGAGGAGCAGGACGCCGAGGCCGATCAGGGAGGGGACTTTGTAGGTCGCGTCCAGCGAGGCGAGATCGAACAGGAAGACCTTGACCGTCGCGACGGCGAGCAGCGCGAGGCCACCGATGCGGAGGGCCGTCAGCCGCCGCACCAGCCCGATGATGAACGCCGTGCCGCCGAGCAATGCCCAGACAATCGAAAGGGTGACTTGCGCCTGCTTCTGGAGACTGGCGAGGCTTGCCTGCGTTGTCCCCGCCATCACATGGCGCTGAAATTCATCCACGATGCCGAGCGAAAGCAGGTAGACGGCAATCGCGCCCGCAGCCGCGCCCAGCCAGGGTGCGAGCCGCTCCGCGCGAAACTGCCACGCCACGATAGTCAGGGCGACGACAATCGCGCCGAGCGCTGCGGTCGCGCCGCTGAACAAGAAAGGGTGCCCGATGGTCGCAGTCGCATGTACCGCGAGACGGTCGAGCGGCGCGACGACCGCGATGGCGACGCTGAACGCGACGCCGATCAGCGCGGTCGCCGTGCCGAGGTATGCGACGTTCCCCGCTCGGTCGCGCTGCGCGATCATGCACAAGCCGACTGCGAGTATGGACCAGCCAACAACGGTCGCCGCATCGCCGATCTCGGTCGGCAGCAGCAGTGCGACGAAAACGAACGGCGCGATCAGCGCGGCGCGGCGCACGATCGGTCGCGTTGTCAGCGCGGCAACGAGCAGGGTGGCAGCGATCGTGATTGCCGTCGCCAGGGTTCGTTGGTCGGTGAAGGGCGTCCCGCCGACCCGGCGACCCGTGGCGAAGACGTGGGCGAAGATGCCCGCGTACATCTGCATCAGGGCGAGTGCGCCGACGATCACCGCGCTCGCTCCGCGCAACCACGGCCCGAGATCGGCGCTCCCGGCGGTGGCGATCATCGCCGGGAAACGGCGCGCGGCCAGCGGCGCGAGCCGTTCCGCCGCGACGATCAGGACGCCAAGTGTCGCCCAACCGGCCAACAAGGCAATGCCCACCGTCTCAAAGGGCATCGCGTATGCGACCAGCCCGACGCCGAGAAAGGCGAGTGTCGCCCGCACCGGCCGCACGCGGACGAACCAGGCGGCGACGCAGCCCGCAAGTAGCACGAAGGCAAGGGTCATGCCCGCGCCGTCAAGAAAATAGTGGCGAGCAGGGAAGGAGAAGAGGTCGGACAGCGGATATTCGATGGTGAGGAGATGCAGCGCCGCGAGTGCGCCGAGCACGATGGACGCGATGCCGCTGAATCGGTGCCGCAGCCGGGCATAGACCCAGGCGAGCGCGGTCGCCTCGGCGGCCCAGGCAATCGCCACGACCGGCCCGCCGAACTGGGTCGGGATCGCCATTGTCAGGGCGGCGATGCCCGTGCCGGTCGCGAGCAGGCCGAAAGGATGATCGCGACCCGCCGTGCGGAGGAAAGACGCGCCGACCGCGCCATACGCCCCTGCCATCACCAGGAGGAAAAGGCCATGACCCCCCGATGCGCCCGTTCGGTCCAGCAGAGCAAAGCCCGCAAACAGCAGGAAGGCGGCGGTCGCCAGCAGCAAGGTCGCCGACGTGGCATTGAGGCGGTAGCGGCGGACGCGGAACTCCTCGCCACCGGCGGCGAGCGTATTGAGCGCCCAGAATCCGGCGAGCGCGACTAATCCGGCAGCGAGCGGCACGTTGTCGAGCAGCCAGCCCGCCAGTTGCGGCGCACTGAGTAGGAAGGCAACGGTCGGCAGCCAGTTCCAGGTGCGATACAGCGCAATCGCCGTCGTGCCGATCAGGGCCGCCGCGAGAAAGGCAATCGTCGTCGCGTTCGGGCTTGCCCCCATCAGCGGCGGCGCGGCCAGTGCGGTGACAAGGCCATAGCCCGCGACCACCTGCACATTCGCGCGGATCGCAACGATTGCCGCCGCGACTGCGACAACGAGCGCGCCGATCAATCCGAATCCGGCGGGGACGAGATGGTAGAGCCGCGTGGCGGCAACGAGCGCGATGCTCGTCGTGCCGAGGCCGACCGCAAGCAGGACATGCCCGAAGAGCGCTTCCCGTCGCTCGAAGAACCATCCGCCGCCACCGACCAGCGCCAGCCCCGCGATGAGGCCGATGCCGACGCGTCCGGCCGGGCCGATCCAGCCGCGCGTGAAGGCGAGGCCGAGAAAGAAGAGCGCGCCGAGCAGGATCGCCAGCCCGCCCGCCCAGGCGAGACCGCGCCCACTCAGTAGTTGCTCGACATCGCTGAACGACCACCGCTTCGCGGCGGGCGGCGGGGTGGGGTGCGGTCGTTGGTTCGGCGGCACAACGGGTAGACCGGGCGGTACACCGGCGGGGGCCATCGGTATTGCGGCTGCGGGCGCGGGCGGGCGGGACGGACCGAACAGGTTCGCGACGGGCTGCCAGAGTGGCGCAATCCCTTGCGTCGGCGTGGATTGCGGCGGGACATACGGCATTCCCGGTGGTGGCGCAGGCATCGGTCGTGGCATCGGCGGGGGAATCGTCGGAATGGCGGGTGATGTCACCGGGGTGTACGGCGGCGCAACGGGGGTGGGCGACGGTGCAACATCCCGCCGCTGCCAGCGCGGCGCGGGTGGGCTGAGTCGCGGGTTTGGGCGGGTCGCGTACTGGTATTGGTACGTCTCGACCGACCATGCCTCGATGTTCTGGAGCCGTTCATCAAGTTCGCCCAGCTGTCGCTCCAACAGCGCGACGCGGGCTGCTCCGTGCGGATCATCGTTCATTCAATCCCTCCTTGTACGCGTTTATCACTGCGGGCGGTACTGATTGGCCGCCTCGTGCCCACCATCGCACACGCGCCCTGCGGTGCTGCTGCGGTGGCACTGCGGCAAGACTGCGGTGGGGAACCTCACCCCCCCTGCTCCCTCCCCATTGCGATGGAGAGGGGCCGGGGGTGAGGTTCCCTTCCACCCTTATGATACTATCCCTTGTGATACTGTCTGTGGTTTCGTTACGGGCGGGTGAATCCGGCGAGGAAGCCTGGAACCGTGGGGGGCGTCCGTTCGTTGCATTCTCGGCTGCGTCAGACGGATGCATCCAGGAATCAGCGAATGCGCGTCACATTCGATGGTGGCGTGGCACTGGTAGGGGAGAAATTGGCAATGCGGATCGGGTTTCTTTCGACGGATGAATTGCTGCGCGGTCGAGGCGCCGGGATCGCGCTGTGGGCGGTGGATATGGCGAACCAGGTGGCGCTCCGCAATCACCGGCTCTTTCTTCACGCGGCAAAGACGCCGCCGGGGTTGATGGATGGACTCAGCCCGCTCGCCGCCCTGCGCGCCGCCGATCAGGCTCGCCGCCGCGTCCCGGCCTACCAGACTCTGCTCGCGCGTTCCGGCTGGTGTGACGACCGATCGCTTTCCCCCGCCGAACGCGTGCGTCGCCTGCCAACAATGGACAAAGCGACCTATATCACGCCGTTCAGCACCGAACAACGCTGCCTGGACGGCGCACTCCGCATGATCGGCACGACGATTGACGAGTCCTCCGGGTCGTCCGGCACGCCCTTCAATTGGGTGCGGAGCGCCGACGAACTGCATGACGTGCATCGCAAGTTCAGCCAGTTCGGCTGGTACTTCTTCGGCAAGGATGTCATCACGATCAATGGCTTCTCGATGGGCGCGTGGGCGACGGGCGTCAATGCGGGGGAAGCGATGCGCCGCAACGGGATCGTCAAATCCACCGGCCCCGACCTCGAAAAAATCGTCCGCACCTTGGAATTCTTCGGCCCGCAGTACCCGTACGTCGTCACTGGCTACCCGCCCTTTCTCAAACATCTTGTGGACGAGAGCGAGAAGCGCGGCTTCGATTGGCGACGCTACCGCATCTACGGCGTCGCCGGTGGCGAGGGGATGAGCGAAGGGCTGCGCGCCTATCTGGAACGCCGCTTCCTCGCGGTCTACTCCGGCTACGGCGCGTCGGACATTGATATCGGCGTCGCAGGCGAGATGCCGATCACGGTCTGGATTCGCAAGCGGGTCGCCGAGAATCCCGCCCTCCAGCGCGCGCTGTTCGGCGACGATCCGCGCCTGCCGATGCTATTCCAGTACAGCCCCCTCGATTACTACATCGAGACGAACGACGAAGGCGAGTTAATCATCACAGTGAACCGCCTGAAAGTCCTTTCGCCGCGCATTCGCTACAACATTCACGATGCGGGCGGCGTTGTCCCCTTCGACCGGATGCTCGCCGTCTTGCGCGATTTCGGCCTCGACCCGCTACGGGAGTGCGACCGACCGGAGCAGCCCGTCTTCCATATCCCGTTTCTCTACCTCTTTGGTCGGAGCGACAGCACGGTCTCGTACATGGGCGCGAATATCTACCCGGAAGACATCGAGCAGGGTTTGTTTGCGGAAGGTGAGGACGCGCGGCGGCTCGGTGCGTTCTGCCTCGAACTCGTGGACCTCGGCGATGGCGAGCAGCGCGCCTGCGTTCATGTCGAGGCGCTGGACGGCGTCACCGACGACATGGCCTTTGCCGACCGGTTGCGGGAGCGCGTGCTTGCCCGCCTCCTGGCGACGAATCTCGACTTCCGCTCCTCCGTCGAGGAGGACCCGAGTGCGCGGGAGATCATCGTCCGCCTCCATGCGCCGGGCCAGGGGCCGTTTGCGATGAACAGTGGCCGGATCAAGCGGCGGTACATCGTCCCGGCGGCGGGCACGACGACGCCGGAACTGGCTGCGGGGCGCGCCTGAAATGGGAAATGTGCAGGTCCGCGCCGCCCGAACGAACGCCGATCTCGCGGCGTGGATCGAATTTCCGCGCCGCCACGTCTACGCACCGTCCAGCCCGTGGGTGCCGCCGCTCGACAGCGACCTGCGCCGCATGCTCGACCCGGACGCCAACCCCTTCTTTCGTCACGGCGACGCCCTGCCCTTCCTCGCGGTGGACGAGCGCGGCGATCCGGTCGGGCGTATTCTCGCCCACCGCTCCCACCGCCACAATGTGCGCTACGCCGAGCGGGCGTCGTTCTTCGGCTATTTCGAGTGCCGGGACGATGCCGAAACGGCGCGGGCGCTGATCGCCGCCGCGCGTGAGTACGGCGCACAACACGGCTGCACGGTGCTGCGTGGTCCATTCAACATGACGGCGATGCAGGAGATGGGCATCCTCACCGACGGCTTCGAGAACCCCCCGTCGTAGACGAGACCTACACCGCGCCGTACTACCCCGCGCTTCTCGAAGCCGCCGGGCTGACGCCGGCCTTCCCCATCACCACCTACCGCGTGGACGACCTCGCGCAAACGGACCCGGAGGCGCTGCTTACCGACCGGCACCGCGCGCTACTCGCGGGGGGGCGGCTGCGCATTCGCTCCGCAGATATGAAAGACTACGACCGTGAGATCGAGACACTGCGCGAACTGCTGAACGATAGTTTCGCCGACAATCCCTACTTCGTACCGATCACGGGCGACGAATTTCGCTTCCAGATCGGCCCCTTCAAGCGGGTGATGGACCCGGCCATCAGCCTCGTCGCCGAAATGGACGGTGTGCCCGTCGCTTTCTGCGTCACATTGCCCGACTTCAACCCGCTGCTGAAACGGATGAACGGCAGCATGGGGCCGCGCCAGATCGCGACCTTTCTGCGCGGCAAGTCGCGCGTGCGTGATGCCGTCATTATCATCATCGGCGTACAGCAGCAGTTGCAGGGGCAGGGGATCATGCGCGTCCTGCAAGCCGAACTCATCCGCGCGCTACGAAAACGCCATTACCGCTCGCTGACGATCACCTGGATCGCCGATGTCAATGGCAAATCCCGCGCCACTGCCCTCGCACTCGGCGGCCGACCCTGGCATCGCTTGACGCTCTACGAAGGCCCGATAAACAGCGAAGTGAATGAGACATATCCCCTATGGTTGCAGGGGGCGCGCAGTGCACCTTCCGCGCACAACACGCAGCCGTGGCGATTCGCGCCGCTCGACGATAGCCGGATCGCCGTTCGGTGGGA
>JBBSFO010000148.1:0-9411 GCA_038238655.1 Thermomicrobiales bacterium
GCCAGTGACTGCCCGGAGCGCCCGCTCCGCTCGAGGGCGCGCGCCAGTGCCTGCTCAAAGTGGCGCGCGTTGGGGATGCCGGTCTTCGAGTCAATCTGCGCCAGTCCGGCCAGGCGGGCGGTCCGCGCGATGCCGATGGCGAGTGCCAGCGCCGCGACGATCCCCGCTGCCGCCGCAAGCACAACGCAGACCGACGATGCGCGCGGGAGATCCCACACGGATAGAACCATCAGGGTACCGACCCCGACCGCCGCCGCGATGGCGGCGATGGTGAAGGCGCGTGTCGGGAGTGTATACCGCTCCATCCGTTCCCGATCCTCTCTCACGTCCTGTCCTGCGGCCGAACGTGCCTAGTCAATGTTCGCGGAGAGGTCCCAATAGGCGTCCCAGTACGCGGTGTCCCAATAGGCGTCCCAATAGGCCGTGTCCCAATAGGCCGTGTCCCAGTACGCCGTCCCGGCCACCGCCGCATTGGCGTTCGCGATCAGACCGATCGCCGGGACGTTGCCGCCGTTCGCAGAGGGCACCGACTTGCGCGCGCTCGCCGCAGAGACCATCGCCGCATTGATATCCACGATCTTCGCGCCGTTCCCCGCGCCGCTGTAGCTGCGGGCGGCGCTTACGAGCAGATACTTGACCTGGTTGGGTGTGAGTCCGGGGTATTTCTCTAGCAGCAGAGCCACTACCCCCGCCACCTGCGGCGCCGCCATCGAGGTGCCGCTGAGGCGGATATGCGCCCCATCGGCGGAGAGATGATCCGGGAACCGCTGGGCGAGTACGCAACCGGGCGAGGCGAGCGTCGCGTAGATCTTGCGCCCCGGTGCCACGATGTCCGGTTTCTGCAGTCCGTCCTGTGTCGCGCCACGGCTGCTGAAGGTCGCAAGCGTGTCGTCGGCGTAGGTTGTGGTTGCATTGTCATCCAGCGCGCCGACGGTGATGCAGTACGGATCATTGGCCGGCGGGTACCACGTCGCGTCGGTGGCCGATCCGCGGTTTCCGGCAGCGACGATGACGACGATTCCGCTCTGCCACAACAGTTCCGTCGCCAGACAGACGGGGCTGGTCTTGTAACTCTGGGCGATGCCGGAGGAGACGGAAAGGTTGACGACGCGAATGCCGCCGCCGGTGGCGCGGTTCGCGTAGACCCAGAGCAGGCCCCGGATCAGATCCGCGTCCTGCGCCGCCCCGGTGTTGTCACTGATCTTGACGCTGACGACGTTGGCGTTCGGGGCGATACCGATGTAGGCGCCCTTGCTGTCCCGCCCCTTGATGACGCCAACGACATGCGTGCCGTGCCCGTATCCATCCGTAGCGCCCGTGACAAGCTGATTCACATTGACGCTCGTCAGGTTCGTGGCGATCTCGGGTACGGCGTTCGCGCCAGTGTCGAGGACGGCGACGGTGATACCCTTGCCGGTCGCTGCAGTATCGGTGGTCGTGCTGTTCCAGACGGTCGTCGCGCCGACGATTGTCGGATACACAGTCGCCAGGTTCGCTGCGGAGACGATCGGGCCGGGGGCAGCCGCATGCTGCCGGACGGGTCCGTCGGGGCTGACATACAGGACATCCTTGTGTTTACCCAGCTTCAGGACGTCCTTCTGCTTGATCTCCAGATGATCGCACGCAATAGACGAGAAATCCTCCAGGTGCGTCGCACCACTCTCTTGGGCAATAGACTTGCCGTCCGACCCCTTGGATGTTTTCTGGACGAGGACACGAATGACTTTGTCAGGCTCGGCTACCGCCCCATACTGGAGCATCGGATGGACCGGCAACGCGGGATCGAGAACCGCCGTAACGTGGCGCTTGGCGGGGTTACCATCCGCCGCACCGACGCGCACGAGGGGCGTGAGGGTGGCTGCACCGAGCACAGCACCCGAAACTTGTAGGAACCGTCGTCGTTGCATCTTCCGAACCCTCCACGTATAGCACGAGGAATAAAATGATACACTGAAATACATAACGACATTACAGCCTATTTGTGACGCTATATGTGAAGATGACAGGCTTGTCAGTTGAACAGGCGGGCGATTCAGAAAATTGGGCCAAATAGACGATTTTTGCGCAAGCGTGTGGGTATAGGCAGGGAATTCTTACAAATTTGTCATACCGTTGGTCGTGCACCACGCGTCCTCATCAATACTGCGGAAGGTGGCCGCTTCCCATCACCCGAGTAATGAGCAACGTTACCCTGTATGCGACCTCTCAACGTTGACAATCACTCGGTCTGCCGGATACTCTTCACATCAGTCACACAATTGGACAAGAACGTGATGTATTCGCGCGCATTGATGAATGGAGAGGAGCGTTCGCGTGATGGCGATGATCGGTCATCGGACGTGGTTTCGATGGAGCATGGTAGCCTTCCTCTTCATCGGCCTCTGCCCGATCGGGGAGGCATCGGTCGCGGCAGACAGCCAACTCTTCCCGGAGACAGGCAAGACCGCCTCCGGCGCCTTTCTCGACTATTGGCGCGCGAATGGCGGCCTTGATCTCTTCGGCCTGCCGATTTCGGATGCGCAGAACGAGGTCAGCCCGTCGGACGGTCAGACCTACCTCACGCAGTGGTTCGAACGCTTCCGCCTTGAATTGCACGGCGATCAGCCGCAACTCGGCAATCTGGGCCGCGAATTACGCGCCACCGCAGTGACTGTGGACCCCGACTTCCAGCGGGCGGATGTCGTCTACAACGCCGCGCAACCGAAGGAGGCGCAGCGCTATTTCGACGAGACCGGGCATAATCTGCGTTTCCAGTTCCTCGATTACTGGAACGCGAACGGGGGCATTGCACGGTTCGGTCTGCCAATCAGTGAGGAGCATCAGGAGGCGGCACCGGAGACGGGGAATATTTACACGATGCAATGGTTCGAGCGCGCGCGTTTTGAGTATCATCCAGAGAGCGGGCAGGTGCTACTCGGACTGCTCGGCAAGCAGATCAAGGCATCACATGGCCCGGAGTACACCTGGAAAATCGGGGTTGGTTTCAACGGCCTGGCCTATCCGCAAGGGGTCGCGCTCGATGGGCAGGGCTTTGTCTATGTCAGCGATACCGATAACAATCGCATCCAGAAATACGACGGCAATGGCCATTTCGTCACCCGCTGGGGCATCACTGGCAACGACATCGGGCAATTCCGCCGCCCGAAGGGGATTGCCGTGGACAGCGCGGGCAATGTCTTCATCGTGGATGCGGAGAATCATCGCGTGCAGAAGTTCAACAGCAACGGGGTGTTCATCCTTCAATGGGGGGTGCAGGGAAGCGGCAATGGGCAGTTCGCCTACCCCGAGCGGCTCGCGGTGGATGGCACGGGCAATGTCTACGTCGCGGATACAGCGGCGAACCAGATTCAGAAGTTTGACGGGACTGGGCAGTTCTTGCTGAAGTGGGGCAAGCAAGGCAATGGAGACGGGCAGTTTGACCGACCAGATGGTATATCAATAGATGGCACGGGCAACGTCTACGTAGTGGACACCCACAACAACCGGATCGAAAAGTTCGATCCGAACGGTCGGTTCCTCCTCAAGTGGGCAGGGACGGGGACTAGCCCGGCGGGCATCACGACGGACGCGGCGAGCAACCTCTTTGTCGGCGACGCGAGCGGCCACATGCAGAAATACGGTGGCGGCGGGCAGCCACTCCTCGCATGGGGCAGTAGCGGCCACAACGATGGGCAGTTCGATGACCCACACGATGTGGCTGTGGACGGCTCCGGCAATGTCTACGTCGCAGACTTGTTCAATAGCCGCATCGAGAAGTTCGACGGAAACGGGCGGTTGCTCCTCATGTGGGGCGGCGGTTCGAGCGCTGACGGGCAGTTCGACAATCCGACCGGCGTCGCGATGGATGCTGCGGGCAATCTCTATGTCGCAGATACGTGGAACAATCGGGTGCAGAAGTTCGATGCGAGCGGTCGCTTCCTGCTCAAGTGGGGGAGCGAAGGCGCCGGTGACGGGCAGTTCGGATCGCCGGGGCACATCGCGATTGACCGCGCCGGTACGGTCTACGTCGCTGATACCGTCAACAATCGGGTGCAGAAGTTCGATGCGAACGGTCGCTTCCTGCTCAAATGGGGCAGCACGGGGACCGGCGACGGGCAGTTCGCCTTCTCGCGTGATGCCGTGGATGGCTTCGGCATCGCGGTAGACGGCTCCGGCAGCGTTTACATCGCCGATACTGCCAATAACCGGGTGCAGAAGTTCGATGCGAACGGCACGCTCCTGACCAAATGGGGTGGGGTGGGCGGGGGTGACGGACAATTCAGCCACCCGTATGACCTCGCGGTGGACGGCGCAGGGAATGTCTACGTCACCGACGGCGCGAATCATCGCGTGCAAAAGTTCGACCCGGGCGGTCGGTTTCTCCTCAAATGGGGCGGTGAGGGCACGAGCAACGGTCAGTTCCAGTACCCGGCCGGAATTGCCGTAGATGGCGCGGGCAATGTCTACGTCGTCGAGACCGGCAATGCCTCCAGCCGCATCCAGAAATTCGATTCAAACGGCCAGTTCCTCGGTGCATGGGGCACTTACGGGCGCGGCGACGGGCAACTGCGCGTCGTCTTCGCGGGACTCGCGGCGGATAGCGCCGGAAACATCACCGTCGCAGATAACCGCAACAACCGTATCGAGAAGTTCCGCCAGCGGTGATTAGCACGTCCCCGGCACGCAGGTTGGGGACTTCGGCTGCGAGGCGGGTTGTTGGACAGGCTGCTGCGCAGGTTGCGACTTCGTAGCCGGAGATTGACCGCCAGTTGCCGGGGCGGTGCGGGGCGCGACAGCGGGGACGGGCGTCGGTGCAGGCGCCTGCACCTGAAACGTCGGTTGATTCGGCACGAGCGTGCCATCGTGCCGCACCTCGATCTGGTAGCTTCCCACCGTCGGCTTGCCGAGCGAGGCGAAGACAAAGCCACCCGGCTTTTGTACCGTCACATGGAGTGGAGGCTGGGCGTTGCCGGTCGCGATCAGGGTGATGTCAAATGTGTCCACGCCGGGGCGCGCGCTATCGTAATTCACGAAGGCGAAGACCTCCTGCCCGACGACGAAGGTATCAACGGCGTCGGCGGGCGACAAGGCTTCCAGATCGCTCCGGTCGGTCGTGCCAACGCCAAAGACGCCGAGGCTCGGGGCCGGGACCGACGTCGGTGACGGAACGGGGGGTGATAGCGCGGTCGGCGCAAACGTCGGAGGGATCGTCGGTGCCGGTACCACCGACGGTGCGACGGTTGGCTGCGGTGTCGGCGCAACGGTCGCGGTCGCGAGGAGCGACGTCACGATCGCGCTTGCTGCCGTGGGCGAGACCACCGTCGGCGTCGCGATACCGGAAGCCGTGTCGCTCAGCGCGACGGCGCCCACGGCCGAGATGGAGACCGTTGCAGTCGCGAGACCTCCCGCGCGTCCGTTGTTCAGGCGGGATACGCCGATGATGCCGCCAATAATCAGCACGGTCAGCAGTCCACCAATGAGGGCAATCAACATCGTGCGCGGCCGCCGTGGTGCCGGGACAGTCACGACGGAGGCGTAGACATCGTTCGTACGGGCAAGCGGGTTCGATCCGGCGAATGGCGAGGCCTGCAAATCCACTACGGGAATGACTGGCGAGAGAATGGCAGCCCCGGCTTTATGATCGGACGGCGGAGATATGATTGTCGGGTTTGCGGGTACGGTCGTCAGTGTGTCGCCCTCAATTCGGGGCGTGGTCACGCGAGGGAGCACGGTTAGCTGCGCGGCGGCAGGGTCGCGATCCGGTCGGGAACGTTCCGGGGAATAGTCGGGCGTCGGTTGCGATGACACATGAATGGGGCGAATCGGTATCGCCGTTCCCGTCGGCGGTCCGCTGGCATTGTCCTGCGCATCCACAATCGGTGGCGCGGGGGCCTGGCGCGCGGGGGAGATCGGGGCGATCGTATCGAAGCCGAGGGATTGCTCGATGCGCCGGATCGCCAGCATGACGTCTGCCATTGTGCGATACCGTTGGTCCGGTTCGATCGCCGTCATCCGCTCGATCAGCGCAGCAACCGGCGATGGGAGCGTGGCCAGGAAATCCGCAACTTCGCGCTCACGTAATCGCTTATAGGCCTGCCCATGCAACATCTCGAACAGGACGAGGCCCACGCTGTATTGGTCGGAATCTGGACGCACGTAGCCGGTCTGTTGCGACTGCTCCGGACTCATGTACAGCGGCGTGCCGGGATGACCAACGAACGCGTACGTCCGGGCGGAAAGATGATCGAGTTGGGCAATACCGAAGTCGCCCACCTGCGCACGGCCGTCCATCGCGATGAAGATGTTCGCGGGTTTGATGTCACGATGAACGATGCCGGCTTCATGCGCCGCGTGCAAGCCCCGGGCGATGTCCATGGTAAGACGGAGCGCATCCGTCAATGGAAATGGCCCGTGGGAGGTGAGCCGCTCCCCGATCGTCCCGCCAGAAACATAGAGGAGGATGAGATGCAACGAGCGATCCTCATCCTCGATCAGGTCGTAGACCGTGACGAGATTCGCATGGCTGCCGACGCGCGCACCCGCTTCCGCCTCGCGGATGAAACGATCTTCGAGTTGGCGAAAATGGTCGAGGTCCGTCTGTGCCAGCGATCGTTTGAGGGTCTTGATGGCAACAGGGCGCTTCAGGCGGGTATCAAAGGCGCGCGTGACGCGACCGAATGCCCCCTCCCCGATGACCGCTTCACTGCGGTATCGCGCTAACAGCAGTGCGGGTGACGCCTCTCTCACCTCGTTCACTGGTTCCCTCTTTGCTTCATCAAATCCCTGTCGTGGCTCACCCTATCATACCGAATGACCAGCAATGCAGCAACCTGACATATCTGCTCGCGCAGGGCGTATGCGGGATGTCTCTGTTCGCTCGTTTCGCACTGTGCCGCTCCTAGCGCAGGAAGACGACGGAGGCGACGATGGCGTCAACTTCCCCGGCGTGCGCGCTTTGGTTGCGGGCTTGAAAGTCGAATTCTTTCCCGCCGTGTGTGACGATCCAGAGTTTGCCGGTCCGGGGCGGCGCGGAGGCATTGTCCTGCGACACGTACGCGAAGTTCAGGAGATTGCCCGACTCACCGCCCACCGCGATGTCGAGGACAGAGTTGTCGGCATAGGAATAGACCGTACTTTGCTTATGAACTTGCTTGACGACGTTGATAATCGCGTCCGGCGGCCCTGTCTGATCGAACAGGTCAATAAAGAAGAGGACGCCGTCCGGCCCATCGAGTTCGAGAAGGTTCTGCGCGTTGCCGGGGAACTGTGTTGCCTTCCACCCACCGGGATACTGCAAGCGTAGCCGCTGCTCCGGATCGGTCCAGGTCGCAGCCGCGCCACTGATGTTCGTCGTTACCGGGCTGATGGGAGCGGGCGGCGCGCTGTTTGACCCGGACGGGCTGGAAGTCGCACTCGTCGCCGATACTGGTGGGACGACGCTGATGCTCGAAGATGAGATGGCGCTGCTGGCGCCGGACGGCACGGAGGATGGATTAGCCGATGTCGCGGATGATCCGCTCACTGGCGCTGCCCCTGGTCCGTACGCATTCTTCGAGTGTTCGATATATACCGGGTCGTCGCCGACATTCACATGGATCTGCCCGTCGCTCAGATTGGTCGGCAACGGTTGCCCGGAAAGATTGTAGGCTTGCGCCTCACGCGACTCCGTCGCCAGACTCGTGTTCCCGCCGCCCCAGACGACGTCAATCATCGTGCCGCTGCGATTGAAGCGATAGGCGATGCCGCCGTCCCCGCGATCCATCAACCCCAACGGCAACGCACCCGCGAGGTGCAACGCCATCTGCTGATACGCGAAGTACGACGGCTTCGGTGTTTGCCAATCGCTCTGCACCAAGCCATAATGCGCCTCGCGATCGTCCTGTATCCTGAGCGCAGTGTACAGACCCGGCACCCGCGCGCTCGCAGCCGAGCCGTCATCGCGGAAGTCATACCACATTACCTGGTCAATGCCGAGGTTCGGGAAGCCGAGCATCGAGACCAGTTGCTTGACCATGTAACTGCCCTGCGCACCGCCAACAGCGTTCCCACCCAAACTGGGATCCGCGCTGGACCAGCCGAACTCGGTGAGACGGATGGGCTTGCTACCGTTCTGCTGCTGATGATCGCGCAGATGGGGGAGATCCAATTTCTGGAACAGCCCGTTGTCGAAATTTTCCTTGCCGACGTAGGGATGGAACCCGAAGGAGTCGGAATATTTCTGGCCACCCGCCGCGATGATCTGGTCGCATCCTGCGAAGTCGAGTTTCGAGCACGCACCGCTGGAGACTTGCGCGGCGGGGTCTATCGCCTTTACCGTTTCATATGTCTCTTGCAGGAGCGCGACGTACTGCTGCGGACTCCCCGTCCAGAACCCCGCATCGTCCGGTTCGTTCCATACTTCCCATTTGTGGATGTCGTTCTTGTAACGGTTGACGAACGCGGTAATAAAGTTTTTCCACCGTCCCGGATCGGGCGGATTGAAATCTGCCTGCCCAACCTGGCATTGTACATTGTTGTAGGCCAGTTGCCCCATGATCTCAAGACTGTGCGCGCGCGCCTCTTTCGTCAGTTCATCGTAATAATCCCAACTATACTGGCCGCACTTCGGTTGCTCGACATAGTCCCAGCGGATCTGCTCCGAGATGACCCCGGCGCCCATGCGCTGGAGAAGATCCATCGGCTGCTTGAACTGCCCTAATTTGGCATACCGCGTTGCGATATTCGAGACGACGCCGAACTTCTGGATCGGCGTGGCGGCGTACACTGTTGTCGTGGTTATTGGCGGCGCTTGCGGCACCGCAAGCGCCGTTGTACCACTGCTCCATGTGAGCGCCAATGCGAGCATCAGCACGCCGGTACGACCGCGAAACACGCGCTTCCCCATCTCCTGCATCCCCTTCCCCGATCAAAAACGTGCCGGATACATTGGCAGACAGATACCTTTTCCCCCCAGGAGTATGTCTGCGCAAGTCGTGTATTTGCAGCATATCCGTTCGCTCCCGCGTTGTCCATCGTTTTCGACATATTCGCCGCGCCGCACATTGCTCATTGCGCATTGCTCGTTTACACTCACCCTCGCTGCCAGCGACATGGCAGGCAACGGCACGCGACGGCACGCAGGAGAGAGGGCAGCAATGGCGGTGCAACTCTACGTCGGGACCGAGCGAGGTTTGTTCACACTGCGCGAGGGCCGACGCACCTGGCAGCAGACCCACACGACGCTCGAACGCAGGCGGATCGTCGCCGTGGACTACAATCGTGCCAGCCCGAACCTCGTCTACATCGCGGCGGACAATGAGGGCATCTACAGTTCCAGCGACGGGGGCGATTCAGCGATCTTCCGGGTCGGCGGCGACGCGCACTGCGTCCATGTTCGCCGCGATGTGCCCAAGACGATCTATGCCGGAATGGACCGCGCGATGGTCTGGGCGA
>JBBSFO010000149.1:0-9384 GCA_038238655.1 Thermomicrobiales bacterium
CGCGACGATCAGTTTGTGGTGCAAAATCCAACGAGTGAAGCCAGACATGGGAACCCTCCTGCGATACAAAACCGAATCTGCCCTATCACCACTGTAGGGGTGGAATACGTGCGCCGTAAGTGAAGGTTATCCTGTCTTCAATATGACATTCGTCACATGTGTCGGCGATCGGGCGATGCTACAATGTGAGGGTACAATGTGAGGGAAAGGGAGCAGCAATGGCAACGACCGACGACATCCAGATCGTTGACACCGCATCACCGCCTCGCCTGTCGCGGCCATCGGCGCGTCCTCCTCTGGCTGCCGATCGTGCCGTCCCATCCGCATTTTGGCTGTTCATGACGGTTGGCGTGCTCTTCTTCCTCATCTATCCTCTCCGCGAGTTGTTTCGGGCACACCTCTCACCGGGGCGATTGGTCGTCGCTCTGGCCGGGATGATGATCTTCGTAAGCATCTATCTCTGGGTAATGCTGCGTGAACCGTTTCGTATGACGTCGCTTTCCGCTGTAGAGGTGCGAAACCATGTGCTATTGCTCATGGTGATCACGATGGACGTGCTGTTCCTGACTCTTACCTACAGTAGTACATGGCTCTGGTTCGTGCTGTACGCGAATTCCGCAGCGGGTATGAAACTCCCTGTGCGCGTCGCGGCGTTGACCATCTCCGGCTTTACCCTTCTCGCGCTCGCCATGACCACTGTGACGCGTGGCTGGCTGGCTATCAATCCCTCGGTGTCGACAGTCGTCTCCGTGTCGATCCTCATGATCGGTGTCTCCGGGATGCTGACTACCATCCAGAAACTACGCGCCGCGCGACAAGAGATCGGCCGCCTCGCAGCGGTGGAGGCGGTGGCAGAGGAGCGGCTGCGTTTCGCGCGCGATTTGCACGACTTGCTCGGTCACAGCCTTTCCCTGATCGTGCTCAAGAGTGAATTGGCGGGCCGACTGCAGTGCGTGGATGCGGAGCGCGCCACGGGGGAGATGCGCGATGTGGAGAGCGTCGCGCGGGAAGCGCTGCGCGAGGTGCGCGACGCAGTCGCCGGCTATCGCCAGCCGATGCTCGCCACCGAACTGCCGGGCGCGCGGATCATGCTCGCGGCGGCGGGCATCGCCTGCGACATGGACGACACGGCGGGCGACCTGCCATCCGACGCCGATGCCATTTTAGCGTGGACGGTGCGCGAAGGGGTGACGAATGTCATCCGACACAGCCACGCCCGCCGGTGCGCGATTCGCGTAGCGCAGACGAACGGTGAAACCAGTGTCGAAATAACCGACGACGGAGATGGTGGTGGGCAGGAGGGAAACGAATCCACTGTCCACTGTCCACTACCTACGGCCAACTGTGGGAATGGCCTTGCGGGTCTCGCGGAACGTGCGGCTGCGTATGGCGGGTATTTCCACGCGGGATCTCGCGCAACCGGTGGCTTCCGGCTCTTCGTCTCACTCCCCGCTCCTTCCCCATGATCCGCGTCCTACTGGCGGAGGATCAGGCGATGGTTCGCGGGGCGCTGGCGGCGCTGCTCGCGCTGGAAGGCGATATCGAGATCGTCGCGGAGGCCGCGCGCGGCGATGAAGTGGTGCCGCGGGCGCTTGCCACGCGGCCCGATGTGGCGCTCCTGGACATCGAGATGCCGGGCGGCGACGGACTGACGGCGGCGGCGGCGTTGCACGAGCATCTGCCGACCTGTCGCGTGCTCATCCTGACGACGTTCGGACGGCCCGGCTACCTGCGCCGCGCGATGGAAAGCAGCGTCGTCGGTTTTCTCGTCAAGGATGCCCCCGCGACCCAACTGGCGTCGGCCATCCGGCGCACCATGACAGGCGAGCGCGTCGTTGACCCGGCCCTCGCGGCCGCCGCGCTCAGCGAGGGCAACAACCCGCTCACTGCGCGCGAGCGTGAGGTCTTGCGGGTCGCCGCCACGGGCTTGAGCATCGCCGAGGTCGCCCGCTCCATCAGCCTTTCGGACGGCACCGTGCGCAACTACCTCTCCTCCGCCATTCAGAAGTTGGAGGCGCACAACAGTACCGAAGCCGCACGCATCGCAGAACAGAAGGGCTGGCTGTAGCGGGGAGGCCCCTCCCCTGTCCCCTCCCCGCTGCGGCGGGAGAGGGGGACTCTTCGCGGCTTTCGTAGCAGTTTTCCGAGGCATTGGCTGAAGCATCAAGAAAAGACACCCCTCTCCCGCATGGCGGGGGAGGGGCTGGGGGAGGGGGCCGTCCTCTACGGCGCGATTTCCGGGGCACAGAAGAGGTAGATGAGTTCCTTGATGTGAGCGAGGGCATCGGAAAGGCGCACGCTCTCGTTCGCGCCGTGCGCGCGACTCTCGCCGCCACGACCGAGGCCAACGGTGGCGATCTGATCGGTGCCAATCGTTGCCGCGACATTCGCCATATCGGTCGAGCCGCCGCTGCCGGTGCGATGGAAGTCCGCGTCGGTGTAGCCGTGCAGGCGCTTCATGATCGCGACGAGCTTGTGAGCAAGCGGATGGTCCGCGCTCTGGTAGTAGGCGGGGTACGCTTTCATGAAGGCAACCTCGACCGCCTTCGCCCGGCTCCGCTCTTGCCCACGCTCCACCGCCTCGCGAATCTCGCGCTCGACATCCTCGTACTGTTCCTCGGGGATAAAGCGACGGTTGACGACGAGCGTGCAGGTGGCGGGGACGATGTTCGACTTGACGCCGGCGTGGATGATGTCGAGGTTGAACATCGGGCGCAGATGATCGGGAGCATTGGGGGCGGGGGCAAGGGGCAGGGCGGAGCGCCGCGCCTCCACCACGCGCTTGAGGGCGAGCAGTTCGACCATGATCGGCACTGCTTCCTCGATGGCGTTGATGCCGTTGTAGTTCGCCCCGGAATGGCATGAGACGCCCGTCACCGTAATTGTGATGTCTACTGCGCCATTGGAGCCGAGGCGCAGTACCGGGTCCTGCGATCCTTCCATGCACAGGACGGGCGCCTGGACGTAGCCGAGTTTGGCGAGATGCCAGATGCCGGGATACATGCCAATCTCCTCATCGGTGCAGATGCAGGCAGTGAGGTCCCAGACCGGCTCCAACCCAAGATCGCGGATCAGATCGAGGGCGGTCAGGAGCGAGGCAATCGTCCCCTTCATGTCCGCGACGCCGCGCCCGTAGATGCGCCCGTCGTGGAGTTCCGCGCCGAAGGGGTCGTAGTCCCAATGCTCCTCGACGGGCACGGTGTCCATGTGCGCGTAGATCGTCAGCGGCGGCTTGCCCGTTTTGCGCGTGGCAACGAGGTTGACGCGCTCCCCTTCGAGTGGCAGCGGGATCGCTTCGATCAGTTCGGCCGGGATGACGACGCGCTCCGTCGTCAGGCCCGCCGCCTCGAACTGTGGCGCGATCAGATTCACCAGCGTGTCGTAGTTCCGACCGGGCGGAATGGAGTTATCAATGCGAATGATGTCCCGCAACCGCGCGAGAAAGGTATCCTGCCGCGCGTCCACCGCCGCAAAAATGGCGTCCCAGTCCAGCGATTGCTCCGTCGTCGCCTGTGCCATCCCACACCTCCATCAGTGATCGCGCGAAGATCAACAACCCAATGCATGCACGCATACGGAAGTTTACCGAGCCCCTGGATAATCCACGGGAGGATGCTTCAGCAGTTGCTCCTCGATCATATCGGAACCGAGTCCGGGGCGGTTGGGCAATTGGAGATGACCATTTTTGATCGCAAAAGGGTGCGTCATCAGATCGTCGCGCCACGGCGGGTCATCCTCATCTATTTCGAGGATGAAGAAGTTGGGGATCGTCGCGGCGACGCTCGCCGAAACGAGCGTCGTCAGCGGGCTGTGGCAGTTATGGAAGGCGCAGAGCGTGTCGTAGGTGTGGGCCATGTCGGCGATCTTCTTGCCCATCGTGATGCCGTTCCACGCCAGATCAGGCATGATGATGTCCTGCGCGTGGCGTTCGAGATACGGCCGGAAGCCTTGCGTGCCGAACAGACTTTCGCCGGTACAGATCGTTGTTTTGGTGGACTCGCGGATCAGGCGGAGGGCGGCGGGATCAAAGGTCTCCACTTCCAGCCACATCAGGTTGTACGGCTCCAATGCCTGCGCCAGTTTGATCGCCCCGCCGAGTTTGAAGCGGAAGGCGACATCGAGCGCGATATCCACATCCGGGCCGAGCGCGTCGCGCAGCGTGCCGATGATCGCCTCGGCATTCCGCCGGGCGCTGGGCGGGAGATTCCCCGGATGGTCGCCCGCGTGATTCGCGATGGGCAGCGCGTCCGGGCGGTCTTTCAGAGCAAAAAGGTTCGTCTTGACCGCCGTGTAGCCGCGCTCCTTCGCCACATCACACAGGGCACACAAGTCGTCCGTCGTCTCGACGCGTTTCAGGCCGAGCCGTTCGGCGCGCGTGGCACGCGTGCTGCCGAAATGCGACCAATACAGGCGCAATTCGTCGCGCATTTTGCCGCCGAGCAGTTGCCAGACGGGTGCGTTCAGCGCCTTGCCGCGAATATCCCAAAGGGCGGAATCAATGCCGGACATCGCCTTATATGCGATACCGCCGGTGTGGCGAATAGACATCGTGTCGAGGTCCCACCAGATACGCTCCGCCTGCATCGGGTCGCGCCCAATGATCTCCTCTGCCATCCGCTCGACCATCGCGACGACGGGCTTTGGCGATCCCCAGTCCGTGCAGTCGCCCCAGCCAACCGTCCCATCGCTTGTCTCGACCTTCACAAACGTCCACGGGCGGAATCCGCCATCCACGATAAACGTCCGCACGCCGGTAATTTTCAGCATTTTTCCTCCCTAACCCCCGCCCCTTCCCCCGTGGGGAAGGGGTGACTTGATCCAATCATCAAGGTATACGCCCAACGCCGCGATCTCGAAGAGGTCTGCTCCCTTTCCCCCGTGGGGAAGGGGCCGGGGGTTAGGCCGGTTCCCGCACCCGATCTTCCGGGATGACGGCGATGGCTTCGATCTCGATCAGGTATTCGGGCCGGACAAGGGCAACGACCTGAACGAGCGTGCTCGCCGGGTAGGGTGGCGCGAAGAACTCCGCACGTACGGCGTGGATGTCCATTAGGCGGGACATCTTGGTGACGTAGATTGTCACCTTCTGGATGTCGGCCATCGTCCCGCCGACGCTGGCGAGGACGCCGCGAATATTCTCCAGTACCTGCCGGGTTTGGGCGATCATGTCCCCCTCGTGGACGACGTTGCCGTCCACATCCTGCGAGACATGCCCGGAGATGTGCAACACGCGCCCGGGCGGTTGCCACGCTGCACTGGAGAAGATGCCGAACGGCGTGACGACGCCCGGCGCGTTGAATCCCTTTGCCATCATCTGCCTCCCCACGTAGTATTCCGCCCCGCTCGTGCGGAGGCAATCATACTCCACGCGATCACCTGGCGTCCGTTTCTCGCGCCACATGCAGAACCATCTATGCTAGAGTGGGAATGGGATGATGCGCCTTCGTATGGGGAACAACGATGCGGGACCGCACCGCCGATCACCTTCTCGACCAACTCGCTACACTCGATGACGCGATCCTCGCCATTGCGTCCGAACTCGATCTCGATGCCGTCCTGCAGCGGATCGTCGAACTCGCTCGCTCGCTCGTTGGCGCGCGCTACTCCGCTCTCGGCATCGCCGGGCCGGACGGCTATCTGACCGACTTCATCACCGCCGGTATCTCTGCGACCGAGCGCGAGGTGATCGGCGACCCACCGCGCGGGCATGGCATCCTCGGCGTACTCATCCGGGAACAGCAGTCGCTCCGTTTGCAGGACATGCGCGACGATCCCCGCTCCGTCGGTTTCCCGCCGCACCACCCACCGATGACCGGTTTCCTCGGTGTGCCGATTCGCGTCCGCGACGATACAATCGTCAATCTGTATCTGACGGACAAAGAGGGCGCGGATGAATTCACCGCCGAGGATCAGCGGATCGTCGAGCGGCTGGCGCGGCACGCGGCCATCGCCGTCGCGAACGCGCGGCGATTCACCGAGAGCGAGGCGCACCGCCGCCAACTCCAAACGATTCTCGATCACATGCCGGAGGCGGTGACGATCCGCGAGGCGCCGGGCGGGCGCGTCCTGAGGGCGAACCGGCTGGCGCGCGACCTGCTCGGCTACGCGACGCTCCCGCAGGGTGGCTTCGCGGAACCGGCGGGAAGCTTCCATCCGGAGCGACCTGCCGGGCAGCCGCTCGCCGTGCGGGACACCCCGACCGCCCGCGCCCTCCTACGGGGCGAAAGCAGCATTGACGAGGAGGTAGTCATCCACGATCCGGACGGTCGGCCCGTGCATCTGGCGGTCAGCGCGATCCCGGTGCGCGACGATAATGGCGGGGTGGCGACGGTCGTCAGCCTGTTCCGCGATGTGACCAGAGCGCGCGAGGCGGAGCAGTTGAAAGACGATTTCCTTTCGCTCATCTCCCACGAACTACGGACACCGCTGACGACGATCCAGGGGGCGGCCTACATGCTCCTTACGCAGGGCGACGACCTGCTGCCCGAATCCCGTGACACGCTCCGCATGGACCTCATCAACGAGAGCGAGCGTTTGTCGCGCATGCTGAAAAATATGCTCGCGCTCGCCGCATACCAAGCGGGGCGGCTGCACGTCGAGCACGATCCTTTCCTGATCCAGCCGATCCTCCGGCAGGTGGCACAGGAGGTGCGGGGCCGTTACCCGGCGCATCAGGTCGCGGTAGAGGTCCCAAAGCGCCTGCCGCCCGCCGAGGGCGACGAAGAATTGATCACGCAGGCGGTGCGCAACCTCGCGGAGAATGCTGCCAAATACTCCCCGAGCGGCGGAACGATCACGCTCGGCGCGGAGGCGACGGACGCCCTGATGACCGTCTGGGTTCGGGATCAGGGGCCGGGGATCGCAGACGCCGAGCAGGCGCGAATCTTCCAGCGTTTCCACCGCGCCAGCACGGGCACGCAGGGGATGGGGCTGGGCTTGTATCTCTGCCAGCGGCTCGTGGAGGCGCACGGCGGGCGGCTCTGGGTGGAGAGCGCGCCGGGGGCAGGGTCTACTTTCCGGTTCACCCTGCCAATTGTCGTGGAGGATGCAAAGGCGTGATCAAGAAACCGACGATCCTCGTCGTGGACGACGAACCGCCGATTGTCCGGCTCGTCCAGATGAAATTGGAAACGGACGGCATGCGCGTCTGCAGCGCGCATACGGGGCAGGACGCGCTCGCCGTGCTGGAGGACGAGCCGGTGGACCTCGTCGTGCTCGACGTGACGATGCCGGGGATGGACGGCTTCGAGACGCTCCGCCACATCCGCGCCACCTCCACGGTGCCCGTGATCATGCTGACGGCGCGCACGCTTGATACGGACAAACTACGCGGCCTGACGAGTGGCGCGGACGACTACATGACCAAGCCCTTCAACCCGGACGAACTGGCGGCACGCGTCGCCGCCGTCCTACGGCGGACGAGCGGGCAGCAACGCGGCGCGGCGAGTGAACTGCGCTACGGCAATATCCTGATTGACCTCGAACGGCGGCGCGTTACGCGGGGGGACACAGAAATCCACTTCTCGCGCACCGAGTGGGAACTGCTGACCGAACTGGCGAGCAATCCCGGCAAGGTACTGCTGCACCGCGAACTGCTGACGCGCATCTGGGGCGCGGAGTTCCGCGACGAGTCGCAGTACCTGCGCACCTGGGTAAGCCGACTGCGCGCCAAACTGGGCGACGAGGTGCCGATCACCACCTTCCCCGGCCTCGGCTATCGCCTCGAAGCGCCTGGTTGAACGGGTGGCCGTTTATCCGTCGTCGGCAATCATCCCCTCCATGAAGCGGTCGTGGAACCTTCAGGAGATCGGGAACGTCCCCTGCGCGATCCAGCAGACATTGATGCATGAATGTGTCACACGGTTCTATGCGCAGCAGCGACGAGAGGGTCAGTCGCACGCCGTGAACAGGAGATGATGCCGGAGATTAGATTGCTGCCTACAACGCCGACGAACCGAGGGCATCTGGAAGCGCGGAGTATCCTTCGTCGCTGTCGGGCGGTATACTGCACGTCCAGCCTGCATTTGTCGTGTCCGTAGCGAGGGTGAAATATGTCCGAAACGCCTGCCAGCCCGACGCCCGGCGCTCTCCTCTCGGTAGTGGTGGGGTCCGGCACGCTGATCGATCCCGAGACCACGAAGCGGGTCACCGTCTCCTTCCGGTACCGCGATCCCGGTCATTCCCTCGATTCCACGGCGGACCTGGTCTTCACCGGGGACGGGCCGGACTACCAGACCTGGACGATACCGATCGCCGACGCGACGAAGACGACCTACACCTATCAGATGCGGTATCTCCTCGCCGACGGCGCCGAGTGCGCCGACGAACCGGTAGAGACGAGCGCCGACAAACTCCTATTGGGGTTCCCGCCATTGATGCACGTGGCCATCGCCTGCAGTGCGGACTTCACGGGCGTGTCCGCCATCCGTGCCGTGCTGCGCTACAGCGATCCGCCGAACCAGATCGACGCGACGGAATCCGTCATCTTCACGGAGGCCGATCAAGCGATGAGGAAGTGGCGCGTGATTCTCGCGGATCGGACCCGGCTCACCTACAGCGTCGCAGTGGTGCACACGCTGTCCGATGGCAGGACATTCGACCGGCCACCCTATACGACATCGAACAGCGTGATCGTGATCGAAGGCCCGACGATCCGCCACATCGCGGTGGAGGCGGGTATCATCGACTTCGCAGCAACGCCCCGGGTCGACATCCGCCTGACGTACCGGGACGCCGCCAACGATCTCACATTCGAGAAGGCGTTGCGCTTTGATGCGGGAGGCCCTCGCTTGCAGGAATGGCGATTCCCGCTGGTCGCTCCCCAGATACGCACAGTCCGCTACGGCGTGACCTACACCCTCGCCGACAGCACGCAGCAGACGATCCCGGACGTGGCGACGGATTACGAGATGATCGTCGTGGAAGCGTTCGCGACGCAGCCGTGAGGACCGGGACCGCCGCCCGTCTCTGGCGCGCTCCTCCGGCGGCGATTCCATGATCGGCACGCCGTAGCGCGCATACCGGCGACGAAGTCGCGGATGTGCGAGTGGACAAGCACTTACAGAGACGCTTTTGTGTCCGTACTGCCTTGCTGGTCACATGCAGCGGATAGTTTGCCACCTTCGTCCTGCCGCAATCGGCCCCTGACTCGGAAATGTCGCTGTAGCGCTACAGCTTGTACGAAAAGAACATCTGTGCTATCGTCTCGTATCAATAGGTGCGCCCCACTACCCACTGTGATCAGTTGTACGTGCCGGTCGGCGACACAGTATGAGAAGCAAGGAGTAGACAGCGATGACGGAACAGACTCTCCCGCTCACCACGTTCTACAAAGGCTGGGATGGCTACCAGCGAAGCCTGGTCAGGATCATCGCGCCGCTTTCC
>JBBSFO010000150.1:0-9360 GCA_038238655.1 Thermomicrobiales bacterium
CGCCTGTGTAGGCGCCAACGCCGACCGGCTCGACGGTGTTGAGGAACTTCAGGATGTCGTCCTGGGTCTGCGTCTTGAAGTCGGGGAACTTGTAGGTGCCCTCTTTGGCGATGTTCGCGTACTTCGCGTCCGTGAGCGCCTTGGTGAGGGCATCGACATGCGCCTGCTCGAACGAGCCGAACATCTTCGCGATGTCCGCAGCCTCGCCGGTCAGCTTGCCGCTGGCGACGATCTGCTTGTACATGACGTTCTCGAGGTGCTCGAGACCGAGGGCGAAGTTGAGGATGTCGGTGTCGGTGAGGGCGGCCTGCGCCAGGGCGGTCTGCGAGTATTGGAAGCCGAGGTTGAAGAGGCTGTCGCCGCCCATCGCGAGGGCGGTCGCCACGCCTGCCGCGCCTGCCGCGCCCTTGAACAAGGTACGCCGGTTGAATTCGGTCGTGACCAGTCGGAGATAACGGTCATGCATGATGATTCTTCCTCCATGAGTCCCGACACATTGTCAGGAGTAGTATCCGGGCTGCCCGTCGCGCGCCGGGCGGTTCCATAAAACCCTCTTAAGCAGGGATGGTTTGATCGGATCAATGGAGGGGCGATTATTACCGGCTGAAAACGGCCAATTTAGTTGACGGCGGCGCGTGCCACGCGGATTTGCGCCGCGTGCTCGACCGCGTGGCTTGCGTAGATTTCCAGCCATTCCTCGGCGGTATAGCGGCCCGTGTCGGTGTGCGTCCCTGCGCGCCCCCACTCCGCATCCGTCATCCGGTGCAGAATCTCGGCGGTGGCGCGGCGGGCGGCCTTAAAGGCTTCGAGCGAGGCGGTTACAGGTCGGTCGTAATGGAGCAGCCGTGCGAACGCGTCCTGATCGTAGCCAAGGATCGTCGGATTTTCCGCCGCCAGGAGCAGTCGCAGCCGGATCGCCGAGGTCATCTCGCTGTCCGCAAGATGGTGGACAATCTCGCGCGGTGTCCACTCGTGCGGTGCGGGCCGGGCGTCCATCTCCGCATCCGTGATGCCGTGGAGGGCGTCTACGATCAACTGGTAGCCATGCTCATACTGCGCGATCAACTCCGCGCGACGATCCAGATTCATCTGCTCACTCCTCTTCGCTCAATTCACCCTATGACTGCCGGTACGTCCCGCATCCATTATCGGGGCAAACCGACTGCTGAAAAGAGCCAATTAATGGATGCTGACGATCAGTGCTGCGTGGCATCGCTCGTCGTGAGCTGCAGATACTGGGACGCACCGATCACCCCGAGCACCTGCCGCACAACCGGCGGCGCCCAGCGCCGACTCGGATCGCTCACAATACAGGGATGTGTCAGGGCGATACGCCGCCGTCGGCTCTCGATCTCGCAGCCACCCGCCGTCACGACATTGCGCACCCAGTCGCTCTCCGCGCCATACGTGAGCGCGATGCGATAGCCGTCGCCACCGCGAAACGCGTTGACCGGTGTCCGATACGCGTGCCCGGATCGCCGTCCGGTGTGGAACAGAAGAGCAAATCCCGGGCACCATCCGGCGATATGACGGGTAACACGATTGGTGATGCGACGATTGAAGCGAGCAACCTCACGCGGTATTGGCATTTCAGTCCCTTCCAGGTGAGCGAGCACGGCATTCCGAGAATCACGGTCAGCGCGGTACGGGGACGGAGCCGAGGACGCGACCGATGACGACTTCGCCGGTGATGCCCGCGAGTTCCGCTTCGGGGCGCACGATCAAACGATGGCGCAGCACGGGAGCGGCGAGCGCCTTGACATCGTCCGGCACGACGTACGTGCGGCCATCGAGCGCGGCGAGCGCCTTTGCACCTTGCAGCAGCGCGATTGCGGCGCGGGGACTCGCCCCGAGCAGCAAATCGGGCAACTGGCGCGTCGTCCAAACAATCGCCTCGATGTAGCCGATGATCGCCTCATCTACCCGCACCTCCTGCACGAGGCGGCGGCAGGCGAGGATGTGCGCCGGTTCGGTGACGGCCACGAGGCCGGCGCGCTCCAATGCGTGCGCGTCAAATCCGGCGTTGACCCGCCGGAGCAGTTCCGTCTCCGCCTCGTGTGGCGTGTACGTGACGATCAGTTTGAAAAGGAAGCGGTCGAGTTGCGCTTCGGGGAGCGGATATGTCCCCTCGAACTCGATCGGGTTCTGCGTAGCGACCACGGTGAAGAGGGGCCCGAGCGCGTGCGGCTCGCCGTCAATCGTCACCTGCCGCTCCTCCATCGCTTCGAGGAGCGCGGATTGCGTCTTCGCCGGGGCGCGGTTGATCTCGTCGCCCAGGAGGACATCGGTGAAAACCGGGCCACGGCGGAGCGTGAACCGACCGGACTGAATATCGAAGACATTGGTGCCTGTAATGTCCGACGGCATGAGGTCCGGCGTGAACTGGACGCGGCGGAAGGTGCCGCCGACGAGCGTCGCGAGCGTTTTCGCCATCAGCGTCTTCGCGGTGCCGGGGACGCCTTCGAGGAGCGTGTGGCCGCCGACGAGCAGTGCCACGGTCAGGAGGCGAAAAACTTCCCCCTGCCCAACGAGCACCGTTTCCGCGCCGTGAGTGAGTCGCTCCGCAAGTTCGCGCACGGCCATGCCCGATAACGACGGAGCGCCCGCCGACAGGCCGGGGGGCGCGAGGGCGGGTGTGATAGATGTGCCGGGTGGGGGAGCGCTCACTGCACGACGGTGAGGTATTTCGCCTCGATCCACCCCATGCGACGGTCTTTCAAGACCATGACGAAGTCCGCGTCGCTCGTCTCGTCCGCCTGGGAATACTTGGCAACCGTGAACTGCGTTCCTTTCGGGATATGTCCGAAGACGTGATGATACGGATATTCGCGGCTGATCGTCACGTAATCGTTGAGCTTGAAGTAGATCATGCGCCCATTTTCTCCCTCGCGGCAGCCTTCGCTCCTGGCCCATCCTGTAACCGTTTATACCATATTCGGGGAAGTTCGGAGTTCGATGTTGGCTGTCCGAGGGAATGCAATCCCATCGCTCCAAACATCGAACCTCGAACTCCGAACTTCCCCATCTTTGAATCTTTCCGTGCAGGGCACGTTTGCCACTACTCACTTTCTTCTGTTATAGTGATAGGATATGAATTAAGTCGAAAGGGAGGTGTGTATCCATGCAAATGCTGACTGCCGTATCGCCCGACGAGGCTTCGCTCCCACTGCGGGAGCGAAAGAAGCGCAAGACGCGGCGCTTGATTATCAATACCGCTATCGAACTCTTCTCCGCGCGGGGCTTTGACGAGGTGACGCTGGAGGACATCGCCGCCGTCTGCGATGTATCGCGCGGCACGGTTTTCAACTACTTTCCGTACAAAGAACTGATGATCCTCGAATTCATGGACGCCTATATGTCCGACCGGCTCGCGGCGATCCGCGCCGGGCTGGAGAGCGGCACGGAGCCGACGAAACTGCTCTGGCAGGCGCTGGATGTGCCGAAGGACGCGGCAGTTCAGTGGCCGACCTTCCTGTGCATCACTGCCCGCGAACTGCTGCACCACGAGCAGGATCGTGCGGACGCGGCGCAGCGCAGCCTTTCGTACCTCCCGCTCGTCGCCGAACTGATCGCGGCGGGGCAGGCGGCGGGCAGCATTCGCACCGAGAACGCGCCGGAAGGGTTGGCGCTCTACCTGACGGAAGCAAGCCTCGTCTCCATCGCCCGCAACTGCATGCGGCTGACCGGCGCGGATTTGGACGAACTGATCTCGAACCGGCAGCAAGTCTTGATGAACGGCATCCTCGCACGATAAGGCACATCCATATACGTTCGTGTTTGTAGCAAGCTCCAACGGAAGTGAACCGTCAAGAAAGAGAGAGAAAGAATGGTTTTCATTTCTCTCTCTTTCTTGGCGCTCTTGCGGGTGCCCTCTGGGCAGTATTGGCGGTTCAATGTCCCGTCGCTTATCGTCGCGCGATGGGTCGTAGGGTATCGTCGTCGTTGATGAGCAGGCGGGCGGTCAGCCATTTCACCGTGACGAGAATGCCGAACGAGATGCAGACGAGCACGGCGGACATCGCGAGCGCCGTGTCGAAGTTGGACGCCTGCTCCTCCTGAAAAATAGCGAGTGGGATTGTCTGCGTCACTCCCTGGCGGTTCCCCGCGAAAAAGATCGTCGCCCCGAATTCCCCCAGCGCGCGCGACCACATCATCACCATACCGCCGAGCAGCGACGGGAAGGCGAGCGGCACGGTGATCCGCGTAAATGTGTGCCACCCCGAGCTGCCGAACGTCGCCGCGACCATCTCCAGTTCCCGATCTACCCCCGCGAATCCCGCCTTTGCCGCCTTGATGTAGAAGGGCGCGGCGACAAAGCATTGGGCGATGATGACCGCGACGGTCGTGAAGGGGAGTGTGACACCCAGCGCTTCCAGCGGCCCGCCGAGCAGCCCGCGCCGCCCGAAGGCGATCAGCAGGCCCAGCCCCGCCACCGAGGGTGGCAGCACCATCGGCAGATCAATGATCGAGTCGAGCAGGCCGTAGCCGGGAAAGCGGTAGCGCGCTAACAAGTACGCGACCGGCGTGCCGAGCAGCACCGTCGCCCCGAGCGCGATGGCCGTCGTGATGAGGCTGAGGCGCAAGGCGTCCCGCACGATTGGTAGGCGGAGCGCGGAAAAGAGTGCGCCGTGCGGCAGCGACCGCCAAAAGATCGCGTAGAGTGGCAGGAGCAGGAGCAGCACGAAGGCAATCGAGCAGACGGTGAGCAGCGCGAACTGCGCCCCCGTCCCCCGTATTCTACGGTGACGCCGATGAGGGAGCGGTGCGCGCGCTTCCGGCTCCGTCACCGCGTTTGGTTGTTCGAGCACCTTCATCCGCTGATTCCGACTCCCTCACAGATCGAATGGGTAGCCCGCGTTACCGATCGTAGCAAGCGATTCTCTCATATCTTTGGCGTTTTACCTGCCAGGCACGAAGCCGTATTTCTGCACGATCGCCTGCCCGTCCGCCGAAAGCAGGTAGTTCACGAACTGCTGACCGAGCGCGGCCTGCTTGGCATCTTTGACGAGCGCGATAGGATAGGTGGCAATGACATTCTGCGCGTCCGGGATTTGGATCAGCGTCAGTTTGTCTTTCGCCGCCTGTGCGTCTGTCGCATAGACGATCCCCGCATCCGCCTCGCCGAGTTGCACCTTCTGGACAATCGCCTTGACGTTGTCCTCCTGCGAAACCGTGTTCTTGTTCACATTCGCCTTGAAATCCGGTCCGTAGTCCGGCAGTTTGGCGAAGTTGTCGAGCGCCGTCTGCGTGTACGCGCCGACCGGGACGCTCGCCTGCGCGGTGTCGAACTTGACCCCCGGCTTGGCAAGGTCCTTGGGCGTTGTGATGCCCGCTTTGTTGTCTTTTGGCACGATGATGACGAGTTTGTTCTTCACGAACGTCTGCGGCGTTCCGGCGATCACACCGCCCTTGACGGCGTTGTCCATATTTGGCTGGTCGGCGGAGGCAAAAACGTCCGCCTTCGCGCCCTGCGTCAGTTGCGTGACGAGCGCCTGCGACCCGGCGAACGAGTACGTCACCGTAGCGCCGGGATGTGCTTTCTCGAATGCGCTTTTGATCTCGGTGAAGGATTCCGTCAGCGACGCGGCGGCGAAAACCGTCACGGTGCCACTAGCGGCGGCAACGGTACCAGTCGTGGCGGACGATGCGGCGCCCGTCGCGGCGGGGGTGGCCGTTCTCGGTGCGAAGGAGGCCGCAGCCGTGGGGGCGGTTGTCGGGATCGGGGTACTCGCCGCCATGCCGCCACATGCAGTCAGGAGGCTTGCAAGGAGCCAGAGGAAAGGAGAGCTGCGACGCCAATGCTGAATCACGATGGCCTCCCACTGTAGTATGTCGTCCGCTACCGTTGTACACTGGCCTGAGTACCGCATGGCAATCTACATCAAACTGATCTAGGTTGCAACGATCTATTACGACTCGAGGTATACACGATGCCGCTCCGCTATGCGATTCTCTGGTGCCTCGCGCATGGCATCCGCCACGGCTACGACATTCGCCGGGCTCTGGGGGAGATGACCGACGGGCTGTGGGATATCAATCCCGGCCACGTCTATCAAGGATTCCGCGCCCTCGAACGGGACGGCCTCGTGACATTGACGGAGATCGTTCCGCAGCACAATTTGCCGGATCGCAAGGAATACGCCCTCACCCCGGCAGGGCAGGACGCGCTCGCGCAGTGGATGGGCAAACCCGTCCCGGCGGAACGCCCGACCAAGGACGAAGGTCTGCTCAAACTGGTCTTCCTCGTTGAGCAGGATCAGCCGGAAGCGCTCGACCGCTTCCTTGCGGCGCAGCGGCGCATCTACGAGCGCGACCGCGACCAACTTACCACCCAGGTCGCCGCCCTGCCGCCCGAAGACCGCTCCGGTCGCCTGATGGTGCAGGCCGCCATCGAGGACGTGGAAGCGAACTTGCGCTGGCTCACGCACGCACGCGCGACTCTCGCGGAACCGACTGAAACCGATTGAATCGAAGAGACGCAGAGGGGGCAGAGAAACGCAGAGAAGATGGAAAAGTGGAGAGAAGATATTGGAGATTATCTCAAATCGTATCTTTACAGTCTCTCTCCCCCCTCTGCGTCTCTTCGATTCAATCGGTTTCGATTTTCCCACTGATGGAGGCTGGTTCAGATGGCATCATCGTTGCCGAAGCCGCGACCGCTTGCGTCCTTTCTGGCGGATGAGCGGTATTCTGAGGAAACCAGGGCGCTCTTGCGTGGGGCGGCGGCGGAAACGACGCGCCTCGGCCATCGCTTCATTAGTGGGGAGCATCTGCTGATCGCCCTGATCGCCAGCGACGGCCCGACCGGGCAATGCTTCCGCGCGGCGGGCGCGACGGCGGAGCAGGCACGCAGCCGCGTGGAGTTCATCGTCCCCCACGATCCGCCCTTCCTCCTCCCGAAAGAAATGAATGTCGGCCCCCGGTTGATCGCGCTGCTCGAAGATATGGCGGAAGTCGCCGAAGGACTGGAAACGCACGTTGAGGCACCGGACTTCGCCATCGGTCTCCTTCGCGACCGCGAGGCTATCCCCAGCCGCGTTCTCGACGAGTGCCACGTCAACACCCGGGCCCTCACCCAGCGCCTCCGCCTCCTGCAACGAGAGTAGCCACAGAGACACAAAGGGCACAGAGAGATATAAAGAGAAAGGAGAGTATCACCAAAACATCCGGTGATCACCGCTACACGCTTCTTGCTTATGTATTTCTCTGTGTCCTTTGTGTCCCTGTGGCTACTATTCCCCAAAGGAGGTTGTGACATGGCGGAGCGGGTTGAGTTTGGCTGGCGGGCACCGGATTTCCCGACAGATGGGAGCGACAGCACGACGTTTCTGCGGCAGATGACCGATACGCTCGATCTGATTCACGGGCGGTTCGACGCGGCATGGGTTGCGGATCACGTCATCCCGTGGGCGGCGTGGCAGGCGCCGGAAACGCCGACGATCGAGTGCATGACGACAATCGCCTTTCTCGCCGCGCATTACCCAGAATTGACGTGGGGGCCGATTGTCCTTTGCCAGTCGAACCGGAATCCGGCGCTGCTGGCGAAGATGGTCGCAAACTTCTGCGCTTTTTTGCCGGGCAAGTTCGTTTTCGGCATCGGCGCAGGCTGGAAGGAAGAAGAATACCGCTCCTACAACTGGGAATTCCCTCGCCCCGCCGTGCGGATCGCGCAGTTGGAAGAGACGGTCGAGATCGTCAAGCGGCTGTGGACGGCGGACGATGTGACGTACGAAGGCAAGTATTACCGTGTCCACAACGCCTACCTCGATCCAAAGCCGGACCCCATTCCGCCAATCCTGATCGGCGGCAGTGGCGAGCAGTTGACGCTTCGTGTCGTCGCGAAGCATGCTGACTGGTGGAATGGCGGCGGCACGCGGGAAAACTACGCACACAAAATGGACGTGCTGCGCGGCCACTGCGACGCGATTGGTCGGGATTTCACGACGATCAAGAAGACGGTCGGCGTGGACGCCGTGGCGATTGCCGATACTGAGGCGGAGGCGCGCCGGATGGCGGAAGCCAGCCCCTTCTTCAACGGCTCCGGCCTGATCGGCACACCGGAGCAGGTCGTTGGGCAGATTCAACAATGGGCCGACCTCGGCGTCTCCCACTTCCACCTGCGCTTCGCCGATTTCCCGAGAACCGATGGCATTCGCCGCTTCATGGACGAGGTGATGCCGCACTTCCGACAGTGAGGTTCTACGGCAGCGGCTTCGCCAGCCCGATGATGATGAGCCGCGTCGGGGAGCCGCTCGGGATGAGATTGCCGTCCGCGTCGAAGTCGCCGACGCGGAAATCGTTGTCGTTGGCGACGGCGATGGTGTTCTTGTCCAGCACCGACACACCCTCGATCTTGCGTGGCACGCCGGGCAACGTGGAGAGATCAATCAGCAGTGTCTTCGGCAGAACAGTGACGCCACTGGTGACTGGATCGGCGAGCGATTCGAGCGTCGGCGCGTTCGCCGCATCGTCCCATTTCGTGCCGAGGATGTTGGTCGCGGTCGTCAGGTCCACGAGGTAGAGTTTGGCAATGGGGTCCGTCCGCTCCTCGACTATCAACGTCGTCGCGTTCACCGTGCGGATCGTTGACGAGCCGAGGTCTTCCTGCTTGTTTGTGCCGGGGTCGCCGAACTCGGCGGGCGTGCTGAAGCGATAGACATACTCGGCGGTCGCTTTCTCCGTCGCGATGTCCCACGCGAGCACGCGCGTATTGCGCGAGGCGTTTCCTGTCTTCGCGTCCGGGTTGAGGAGCGGGCTTTGCAGGATGATGAAGAGCGTCTTCGCGTCCGCGCTCAGCGTCACGCCCTCGAAGCCGCGATTCTGCCGACGCTTGCCGAAGATCGCCGGGAGCGTTGGCGCGACGGGGTAATCGGCACCGCTGTAGTTCAGCCCTTCGGGCACGTATCGTTTGATCACTTTGCCCGTCGCGTCCGCATGGACGATCGAAGGGCCGTATTCCTCGACGAGCCAGAAATCCCCCGCCGCCGTACGCACGATGCCCTCGGTGTCGAGGCCGTTGACGTTGTAGTTCAGGGCGTTTTTAGCGGCGTAATCGTACGGGACTTCATCGCGTTCTTTGAGATTCGACAGCCCGGTGACGGCCTTGCCGGACTGCCCGACAATTGGGATCACTTGCACAACCTTGACCGCGCCGTTTTCCACCTGCACATGGACAATCGCCGGGTCGTATTCCGGCACGGGGAAGGTGCGGCGGGTCTCGTCACCCACCTTGATCTGACCGTTCGGCCCGCGGTCGCCGACCATCCAGAACTCGTTCGGGCCGTCGTTCGGGCCATGCCAAAGGTCGCTACCAAAACTGCCGGAAAAGACCTTCCGGTCATTCGCGATGCTGCCGGTGAG
>JBBSFO010000151.1:0-9358 GCA_038238655.1 Thermomicrobiales bacterium
CAGCGATCACTTCCACCACGTAGTCTGCCGTCTCTGCGGTGCGCTCGATGTCCACCAACACCTGCCAGCGACCGGGACGCAACGGGCCGGGCAGCGCGCCGGGACCAGCCTCACGCTCGCCGAGTTGCAGTTCCAGCGTGATATCGCCATATCCGGCGGGGTTCATGCGCGTGCCGCGATATTCCTGCGGATCGAAGACGGCGAGAAAGAGTTGGCAGAGATGCTCCTTGTGAAAATGCAGTCGCACGGTCAAGCGCGTCGCGCCCGGCGCGAGGTCGAAGATATGCATCCGATAATGCACCCGTGGCGACGGACTCACCTTGCCCAGCAATCGCAGCGGCGGATCGCCGACATGAAGGACGGAACTATCGTTCGCGCTGTCCTCGTTCATCGTAGCATCACGGAGATTGGCGTTCATCCCTGTGCGTCCCCTTCCTGTTGAGTTCATCACCATCCCTAGCCGAAAAGCGCCCCTCCTCCCGAAAAGAGAAGGGGCTCGCTCTCTCAACCGTGGGTTGGCAACCTACGGGTTGAACTGCTTGAGTGCCTTGTCCGCCTCGCTCTTGATCTTCTTCTGCGCGTCTTCCGGCGAGAGTTTGCCGACCAGCATGTCGTTGATGGTGGAATCGAGTGAGTCCTTGATCGCGTTTTGCGCCGGGTTCGGGTCCTGAATCTTGGCGTAGGGGAAGACTTCCTTGAACGCCTGCGCCTTTTGCGGGTGGTCGGTGTAGTCCTTCTTGAGCAGGTCGGTGTTCTGTGACGAGATCGTGGCCGGGAAGTAGCCGGTCTTCTGCCCGTAAACCGCTTGCGCGTCCGTGCCCGCGAAATAGCGCATGAAGAGCCACCCCGCCAGTTGCTTCTTCGGGTTGGACTTGAAGAGCACCTGATTCCCGCCGTACATCTCCGTCACCTTGATGTCCGCCTTGCCCTGCGGCGGGAGCGTAATTCCCCAGTTGAACTTCGTGCCGATCAGATCAATCTTACTTGAGGTGCGCGCGGTCGTGCTGATCTCCATCGCAGTGCGCTGGTTCGTGAACTCCTGCTCCGTGTCCTGCACGATTGCGGCGGTGCCGTCGTCCTTCATCTGCTTGAGCAGCTTGAGCGCAAGCAGGGCCTCCGGTTTGTCGAAGTTGCTCGTCTTGCCGTCATCGGTGACGTAATTCACGCCGTACGAGCGGAGGAAGTTGAGCCAGGTGCCGCCCATCGTCGTGCCGTACGGGAAGCTGATGACACCGGTCTTCTCCTTGATCGTCTTCGCCTGCGCCATGAAGTCCTCGAAGCTAGTCGCGGGCTTGTCGAAACCGGCTTTCTTCAGCAGGTCGACGTTGTAATACACGCCTTGCGAACTCGTGCCGTGCGGCCAGGAGAGCGTCTTGCCGCCGTACTGCTTGATGCGCTGCCGTGCGAGGGAGTTCGGCATCAGGTCCTTGATCGCCTCATCGGAGATGCCATACTTGCTGCTCGCGAGGTAATCATCCACGGGCACAATGGTCCCCGCAGTCTGGTATTCCTGTGTCTCCGGTTCGTAGGCCATCGCGACATCCGGCACGCCACCGCCCTGGATAGCGGCGCGCACCTTCTTGTTCAGGTCGCCGTAGCTACCCTGGAACGTCTCGACGACGGTGATCTTGCCCGTATTGAGTTTGTTGAAGTCCGCGACAATCTGCTTGATGGCGTCGCCGTAGATCGTTGCCTGGATGTGCCAGAACTGCACTTCCTGCGGACTGTCGAGTGTGACGCTATCAATGCTGCTGCCCTTGCCCCCGCCGGGGGTGGCGGAAATGCCCATCGTGCTCCCGGTCGTCGCGCTGGTGGGCGCGGTGGTGGCCGCTGCCGCCGCAGGGGCGGTCGTGGCCGCTGCGGCACCGGTTGTCGCGGGCACGGCGGTGACGGACTTCGCACCCGTCGTCGCGGCAGGAGCGCTTGTCGCGCTACCGCCGCCACACGCAGCGAGGAGCGCGCCAGCCGCGCCGCTGGCGGCAAGTCCGGCGATCCCGCGGAGGAACGAACGGCGTGAGAGAGATTCTCGTGCAGGTGTCATGATCGCGTTCCCTTCCAATTATCGTGCACCATCCGGCATCAGCCCTTGATACCGGTCGAAGCCAATCCTTCCACGAACCGACGTTGCGTGAAGGCATAGAGGATGATCGCCGGCAGCATCACAAACGCGGATGCCGCCATGACGAGATTCAGGTAGGACGCCTCCCCCGAACGGAAGTAGTAAATACCGACCTGCACGGGGCGCAGCTTCTCGCTGCCGGTGATCACCAGCGGCCAGAGCAGGGCATTGAAGCGTGCGAGCAGCGCGAAGAGCGCCACGGTCGAAATGGCGGGCATTGCCAGCGGCACGAGGACTCGCCAGAGGAAGTACGGTCGACTGCACCCGTCAATCTGCGCCGCCTCCCAGTATTCCCTGGGAATGGTCATAAAGGCTTGCCGCAGCAGGAAAACGCTGAAGCCGCTCGCCGCGCCGGGCAGGATCATGCCGGCGTAGGTGTTGTAGAGGCCCTTGCCGCCATTGCCGAAAAGATCGTTTCCGCCCAGGAGCGGGAAATGCCGGATGGTGACAAAGTTCGGGATCAGGGTCACCTCGAAGGGGATCATCAGCGTAGCGAGGAAGAGGAGGAAGAGGATATTCTTACCGGGGAAGTCCAGCATCGCGAACGCGTACGCAGCAAGCACAGCCATCGTCACCTGCAACGCCGTGCCGACGACGGAGATGACCGCGCTATTGATGAAGTACTGCGTGAAACTGCTTGGGGGCTTGGTCCATGCGGTGATGTAGTTCTGCGGGCGCCAGTCGTGCGGGAAAATTGTTGGCGGGGAAAGGTTGATCTCGGCGAGCGTCTTGAACGAGGTAACGAGCATCCAGAAAAAGGGAAAGATCATCAGCGCTGCGCCCCCAATCAGCACCACGTAGGCGGCGATCCGGGGCGGACGGATCCCGGTCCGCGTGCGGGAGCGAGCAACGCTCCGCCCGATGAGTGGCCTGGCCGATTCCGCGAATTGTGAACGTTCTGCCACTGCGCGCTCCTCGTCTCCGCTGCCTACTGATAATGCACCTTCCGCCCGGCGACGCGGAACTGCACGAGCGTCAGGCACAGGAGGATGAAGAAGAGAATGAACGAGACCGCCGCCGCGTAGCCCGTGCTGCCGGGGCGCTGGTAGAAATTCTTGAAGATGTGCAGCGTGATCGATTCTGTCGTGCCGCTGGGTCCGCCCGTGCCATTGGAAAGGATGAAGAGCGCGTTGAAGCCCTGGAACGCGCCGATCGTCGAGACGACGGCGAGGAAGAAGATCGTCGGGGAGAGGAGGGGCAGCGTGATGGTGCGTGTCACTTGCCACCCCGATGCGCCATCCAGCCGAGCCGCCTCGTAGAGTTCGCCAGAAATGTTTGAGAGCCCCGCGAGGAAGATCACTGTATGGAAGCCGACCGAGGCCCAGATGGTAAACAAGATGACACAGGCGAGAGCGACGCTGGGGCCGGCGTACGCATCGGGGAGGCGGTCGAAGAGCCCGATGCCCATGCCGCGAGCGGCATGCTTGAGGAGAGGAGTCGCGTCATTCAGCCATTGCTGCGGCCCAATACCGAATCGATGAAGGATGGCATTCGCGACGCCGACTTGTGGGTTGAAGATCCACGCGAAGACCATTGCCCCCGCGACGACCGGCGTGATGTACGGGAGGAAGTAGATCGTCCGCATCAGGTCGCGCCCGCGCAAATTCTGGAAGAGTAGGAGCGCGATACCGAACCCAAGCAGCATCGTGAGCGGCACGGTGCCGATGACGAAGTAAATGGTGACGAGCAGTGCGTTGCCCACGCCACCCGGTTGCAGCGAGCCGTCGAAAGAGCGCTGCAATAACTCCTCGCGCAAGATGCGCCCGTAATTGCCGAAGCCGATGAACTGCTCCGCCTTGACGCCCCATCGCCACAGACTCATCCAGAAGCCGAAGAAGATGGGCCAAATATCAAAAAGGAGGAGGAAAGCGAACGCAGGTGCGACGTAGAGGAACGCGACCCAGAACCCCCGCCTCTTCCTGGCTGCTCTCGCTAGTTGCTGGCCGACGGTGAGGTGAATGATCTGCGGTATCGTGATCGAATGCACTCCTCGCAATAGCTCGTCCTCCGCTGCCGTACCGGCGTGCGACCGTGCACTTCTTGACATCGCATCGCCCCCATGTGGGGAAGGAGAATCGTCGCTCGACGACGCGGGAAGTGTAGTGATAATGCCGGGAGGATCAATCATGGGACAATGAGGACATATTTAGGGAATTGTTAGGTAAGGGGCGCGCTCCGCTACCGATGCTTGAATCCATCAGCGGCGTTCCCGAGAATCTGTGATACGATTATCGATACACAGGATGGAGGGGTGGTTACGGAACCACCCATTTTTATTTGACTGAGGCATCCGTGAACGTCCGCTCTTCCTCGACATCAGGCGCTCGACACTCAGCACTCGTCATCGCCGGTGGCGGGTTCGCCGGGTTGCGATTGGCGCGGATGCTGGCGCGGAATGGGCCACGGATGGATGCGACGGGCAGGCCGATTCGCATCACCCTGATTGACCGGCAGCGAGCGTTCACCTACACGCCGCTCTTGTACGAAGTCGCGGCGGGCAAGGTCGCGCCGGAGCACGCGACGACGCCCTATCGCGATCTCCTCTGGGATGACACGGTCGCGGTACAGCAGGCAACAATCACCGCGTTCGACCTCGAACGGCGCGTCGTGCGCACCGAACGGGGCGAGATGCCCTATGACCGGCTCATCCTTGCTATCGGAGCGGCGTCCACCTTGCCGCACGGGAGCAACGGCAGCGGATTGACGCCGCACGCGCTCCCCTTCATGAATCTACCGGACGCTGAGGCAATCCGCGCACAACTGGCTGACCGGTTCCGTACGGCGGCACCCGGCTCTGAGGAGGTCGCCATCGTCGTCGCGGGCGGCGGTGCGAAGGGTGTCGAGTTGATCTTCGACCTCGCGGATTTCGCCGAACAGCGGCTTGCACCAGCGTATGGCATCCCGCGAGAGCGCGTCCGCCTCGTCCTCGTCCACGGCGAGGAGCGGTTACTGGCCGATCTCCCACCGCACTTCGACCACGCCGCCCGCACAGCGATGCACGCGCGCGGTATCCGTTTACTCCCGAAGCGATTGGTCGTCGGGGCGGACGGTCAACGCGTCCGCCTCGATGATGGCCGGGCCATTGCCGCACGCACGCTGATCTGGACGGCGGGAATCACCGCGCATCCGCTCGTCCATGCCCTCGGCCTCCCGCTCACCGATGGCGCGTTGCGCGTTACCGAAAGCCTACAACTGCCGGACTTCCCCACCGTCTACGTCGCGGGTGATTGCGTCTGGATGGATGACGGAGCGGGCAACCGTCTGCCCGCAACGGCGAGCCTCGCGCAGCAGCACGGGCGCTTCCTCGCCCGCGCGCTCGCCGCCGATCTCACCGACGCGCCGCTCCCCGCCTTCCGGTATGCGCCGCGCGGTCAGATCATCAAGCTGGGCGACGGGAACGCCATCGCGCAGGTCGGCGGCGGGCCGCATGCGCCGCATTTCACCGGGCGCGCCGCACACGCCTTGCGCGGTGGTCTCGATCTGTTCGAGGTGCCCGGCATCGCGCAAAAGCGCGGCGCACTCCGCGACTTCCTCGCGCGCCATCCGGCGGGATGATGGCGAAACGCATGCTCCGCGTGCCACGGCTCCGCAGTCAGGTTCGGGGCGAGGAGACGCGCCACGCCACCTGGCTGGAACTCTTCTTCGACCTGATTTTCGTCGTCGCGGTCGCACAGTTGTCGGGTAGACTGACGCACGGTATCCGGTTCACCGGGCTGGTCTCCTTTGTCGCACTCTTCCTGCCCGTCTGGTGGTCCTGGATCGGCACGACCTTTTATGCGACCCGCTTCGTCGCCGCCGACGACCTGATCTATCGCCTACTGATGGTGATCGAGATGGGTGGAGTCGCCGCGCTCGCGATCAATGTGCGAGACGGTTTCGGCGCGACCGCGACCGGCTTCGCCCTTTCCTACGCGGTCGTCCGCGTCGTTCTCGTTGTCCAATATCTCCGTGCAGGCTGGGCGATCCCGGAGGCGCGCCCACTCGCGAACCATTATGCGCGCGGCTTCGGGTTGGCCGCCGCGATCTGGGTCCTCTCCATCTTCGTCCCGAGCGGCGCGCACATCATCATCTGCGGGATTGGCCTCGCGGTAGACATTGGCACACCACTTATCGCCGGTCGCCTCCTAACGAACATCTCGCCGGACGACTCCCACTTACCAGAACGCTTCGGGCAATTCACGCTTATCGTCCTCGGCCAAGGGGTCGCAGCGGTCGTACTCGGCATCGGCCAGCGGGCGCTCACGCTCGCTCCCGCAATTAGCGCGATCTGCGCGCTGATGATCGCCTTCTGCCTCGGATGGCTGTATTTCGAGAACCTTGACGGCTCCGCGATCCGGGCAGCGCGGGCCGAGAAACATATTGTCACCTATCAAATCTGGCTGTACGTGCATTTCCCGCTCGTCGTGGCGCTGACGGCAATGGCCTCCGGCGTCCAGTATGTGATGACAAGCCGATCCGGAACCGCGCTCCCTCCCAGTGCGCGATGGCTGGTCTGCGGCGCACTCGCCGTTTGCCTCGCGACGATTGGCGCCATTCATTGGACGAGCGCGGCTCCCGCCGAACGCGCGCTGGATCGTGCCCGCACTCGGCTGCGGATCATTTCCAGTATCTTCATTCTCATCTTTGCGCTCGCGGGCGTCCATCTTTCGGGCGTGATTGTTATGGCCTTTCTTGCTACGATATGCGCGGCACAAGTGTTGATAGATTTGCGCAACGATGGCGAAATAGCGGCGCATGGGGAGGTCGAACCTTCCCCCGAAGGAGTAGCAGCAGATGGCGGACGCGACACAGTATGACGGCATCGTGATCGGATCGGGGCAGGCGGGCGGGCCACTGGCAACGACGCTCGCACGCGCCGGATGGAAGATGGCGCTGATCGAGCGGGAGCATATCGGCGGCACCTGCGTCAATGAGGGATGCACGCCGACTAAAACGATGGTCGCGATCGCCCGCGTCGCCCACCTTGCCCGCCGCGCCGCCGATTACGGCGTCCGCACCGGCCCTGTCTCAGTGGATATGTCCATTGTACGAGAGCGGAAACGCGCGATTGTCAACGACTTCCGCTCCGGCAGCGAGAAGGGCGCGAAGGAGACGCCGAACCTCGACCTGCTGATGGGCGAGGCGCGCTTTACCGGCCCACACACGCTTGCCGTGAAACTGAACGATGGCGGAACACGCGCAATCACGGCGGAAAAAATATTTATCAACAGCGGCCAGCGCCCTGCACTGCCGAAGATTGATGGGCTTGACAGCGTTCCTCTACTCACTTCGACGACGATCATGGAACTGGATACGCTGCCCGCGCACCTGCTCGTCCTCGGTGGCGGTTTCATTGGGTTGGAGTTCGCGCAGATGTTCCGCCGCTACGGCAGCGAGATCACGGTCATCCAGCGCGGCAAGCAACTCGCCCCGAAAGAGGACGCCGATGTCGCTGAGGAGATCGCGAAGATCTTCCGTGAGGACGGCATCACCGTCTTGTTGGAAACCGAAACCGTGCGTGTAGCGCACAGTGATGACGGCGGGATCGCGCTGACCGTGAAGGATGCGAGCGGCGAGCGGACGCTGGCCGGCTCGCATCTCCTTGTTGCGGCAGGTCGCACGCCGAATACCGACGCCCTGGACCCTGCCGCCGCCGGGATCACGCTAGACAAGCGTGGCTACATCCCGGTCAACGAACGACTGGAAACGAATGTTCCCGGCATCTACGCGCTCGGTGATGTGCACGGTGGCCCGGCGTTCACGCACATCTCGTACAACGACTTCATCATCCTCCGTACGAACCTGCTGCACGGCGGCAGCCAGACGACGACCGGTCGCCTCGTCCCGAACACCGTTTTCATTGACCCGCAACTCGGCCGTGTCGGCCTGAGCGAGAACGAGGCGAACGAACAAGGCAAAAAGATTCGTGTCGCCAAACTGCCGATGACGAGTGTTGCCCGCGCCATCGAGATGGACGAAACACGCGGCTTCATGAAGGCAGTCGTGGATGCGGAAAGCGGGCAAATCCTCGGCTGCGCGATTCTCGGCGTCGAGGGCGGCGAGGTCATGGCGGTCATTCAGATGGCGATGATGGGCAAACTGCCGCACACCGTACTCAAAGATGCTGTCCTCGCACACCCGACACTCGCCGAATCGCTCAACAATCTCTTTTCGACATTGGAGGAATGAGCCGACCCGCCCGGTGTTGTGTATACCAGTACAGACGGCATCTGCCGTAGCACGGATACAAGGACAAGGGAGCGATATGAAGGCAATGTGGAACGGCGCGACATTGGCCGAAAGCGATCACTGTATCGTCGTCGAAGGGAACCAGTACTTCCCGCCGGACGCGGTCACCGATGGGTACCTCCGGGCAAGCGATACCCATACAAAGTGTTCGTGGAAGGGCGTCGCGAGTTACTACACGGTTGAAGTGGACGGCCGGGCGAACAAAGATGCGGCGTGGTATTACGCCGTGCCCAAAGATGCCGCGAAAAACATCACGGGATACATCGCCTTCTGGCGTGGCGTCACGGTCAGCCCGTAGCCCTGATCGGCAGCATCGTTGGTTTTCCTGGTGGTGGCGGGCGAAATGCCCGCCACTCGTCCTTTCTATGTTCATGCGTATATACGTCGCATAGCACGGGATCGGTTTGACGACGCCCTACTTCTCTCGCACAATACCACACGTCGGTTCGTGCAGGGGGTGTCCACCCGACTGCGGACTGTTGACTCCCCTTGGGGGTGGGTGGGCGCCGGTGCGTCCCGCGGGCTTCAACCCCGTTGTGCGGTGCTGAGAAGCAACGCAGGTCGGTTCGACTCCGATGCACCCTCGCCAACATCATGCTTTTCCCGCCGCTCGAAGAGATGTACGCGATGGTGGAGGATGCCAAGCGCATGTGGATCGCCTCGGCGCTCCATCATGGCGATCCTGTCCCCGAGCCGCAGCACGTCCTCACGTCATAAAAGGATCAGGGGTCGAGGCTGGCCGGGCGTTCCGCCAGTGAGACGGGCATGTTCTGCTCTGTGCCGCCACGGTTGATCGTGACGGACACGGTCGCACCCGGCTGAGAGTCTAGCAAGATGACATTGAGCGGATGCGCAGCGTCTACCTTCGCTCCATTGATCGCGACGATCACATCGCCTTTCCGCAGGCCCGCCTTCGCAGCGGGTGTGTTCGGGCTGATTTCGCTGATGTACGCGCCCCGCCCCACCTGCACATTCAGTTCTTCGCCACGCGCGAGTGTCAACAGCTCGGTC
>JBBSFO010000152.1:0-9295 GCA_038238655.1 Thermomicrobiales bacterium
AAGTGGAAACGGGTAGCGACTTCCTGACCTGTGACCCACACAAGTTTTCGGTATATTTCAGTCGGATTTTTTCCAATCCGTCCTTATTTGACAAGGAAAGACTCGGTTTGTTTTTTTAGGTAAATCGCTTCCATTTTGTCCATCGGGGGAAGCACAGACGGTCCAATCTTGCACGACTTGGGGGACGGGGATAGAGTGTATATACACGATAGGAAATGGGTTTGGTGGCGCTTTTCGGGAGGGTGTTGCGGTGGCTATCAAGGAAACGCACAAACTTAAGATAGAAGATAGAGTCTTTACAAAGGCAGATGTAATCAAGCTTGGTGAGACTCTTCTCGCCGCCTATGGCACCCTCGGCGGTAGCGACATGTGGCAATCGTTCAAACTGAAAGTTGAATGTGATGACGATACGAGCCATGAGGGTGAGGATTTGGCGCTGCTATATACGGACATCTTCGATAGAAAGCGCATTACCACGATACACATGTTGCTCTATTGCCGGAAGCCTGCGCGAGAGATTGATTTATGGCTTCGGCAAGGCAGGTTCTCGCCCAGCAGTGTTGAGGTAGGCGGGGATGATCCGGAATGGGTGAGGGGAATATTTTTCACAATCGAGAACATTATCAAAGAGGTGAAGCCTCAGAGTAACAGATTCATTAAAAACCCGGTTTTTCAGTGGGTAGTTATGACCGTAACATCTAATCTGTTTATATATATGTCGCTTTACTTCTTCAACCTCCATTTGATGACATATAAAGAAATCACGACAATCGTAATCTGCTGGCTGGGCTACGCCGGAGTGGGCTACGCGTTGTTGTGGCAACTAGAGGGAGCGTGGCCCCGCATGGAGTTCTCCTTTGGGCCTGAACATAGAAGGACTGAACTTAGACGCCGGAAGTGGCTGACGATCCTGAGCGTATACTTCGCTTCGCCAATCATCACGGCGGCCATCTATGACATTATAAAGGCAATCCTCAGATAGGCCGTCCTTCGGGACGGCTCTTTTCTCATACCCTTCTCGGACAACACTTCTCCGTGTCCTACGCCAACGTAAGCCGTTTTAACAGCCGCGCATAGGCGCGAATGCCTCCAAAGCCTTACGCGGGCAATCACAGCGATGTTGAGGAAGGCCTTGACTTCTCAATGTCCATGTCGCACTCTCTAGTTGGGGAGATAAACCCTAATGGAAACCTTAACAATAGAGGGGTCTAGAGAGGCGCGGGGAGGCCGCGCCGGGACTCGTTGCGAAAGGGGGTAGTATGGGTGACAACACCCCTAAGCGTATGGGCCGTCCTCCAAAGTCGGTAAGCGAAGCCGTCCTTACGGCGGACTTCCGCTTCCTGATGACGCCAGAGATGAAGGCATGGGTACTATCACACGGCGGGGCATATCTTATCAGGCGTCTGATTGCCGAAGAGCAGACGCGGCAAGAGGCCGGTGAAGCGTCTCATTGACTCAGTGAATCCCCGGCAAAGTGTACCAACCGTGTACCAATCTAGCGGCGAAGTGTGGGAAGTGGCAAAGTTCCGCCGGGAGGCGGTAGGGGATTTTCCCCGCGCTGTCAAACGAATGGTGGCGGGTAGGCAGGGATTCGAACCCTGGGTACCTTGCGGTACACTCGCTTAGCAGGCGAGCCCGATCGACCACTCTGGCACCTACCCGTATTCGTTTGACTGGCGGAGAGGGTGGGATTCGAACCCACGAGGCTCATCACCCGGCTGTTTTCAAGACAGCTGCCTTCAACCGCTCGGCCACCTCTCCACGCGTGTGTGGCATGGTGCAGTATGCCGCACAGCGGGCGAAATCGCAAGGGCAGTAGGCAGTAGACAGTAGTCAGAGTGGAGACATTCGTTCGACTACTGCCTCCTATCTACTGTCTCCGATCTACTTCTCCGGCTCGATCCGCTCCATGCCGTGCATGTAGGGGCGGATGACGGGCGGGATGGTAATCGTGCCGTCGGCGTTCTGGTAATTCTCCATAATCGCGATCATCAGGCGCGGTAAGGCGAGGCCCGATCCGTTCAGGGTGTGCACGTATTCCGGGCGAGCGCCCGGCTCCCGCCGAAAGCGGATGTTGGCGCGGCGGGCCTGGAAATCGGTGAAACTGCCGCACGACGAGACTTCCAGCCACTCGTCGCAGCCGGGTGCCCACGCTTCGAGGTCGAACTTCTCCGCCGCAACGAACGAGAGATCGCCCGTGCACATCTGGATGACGCGATACGGGATTCCCAGATCGCGCAGGATCACTTCGGCGTCACCGAGCAAGATGTGCAACGCCGCCTTCGAGTCCTCCGGCTTTTCGAGGCGTACCATCTCGACCTTGTCAAACTGGTGGCCGCGTTTGATGCCGCGCGTATCCCGCCCTGCCGACAGTTGCTCGCGCCGGAAGTTCGCCGAGTACGCGGTGAGCAGCACGGGCAAATCCGCGCCATCGAGGATTTCCTCGCGGTGGAAATTCGTCAGCGGCACTTCCGATGTCGGGATCAGATACGTGTCCGGCTCCTCGGCGATGCTGTACAGGTTGTCGGTGAATTTCGGCAGATTGCCCGTCCCCACGAGCATCTCGCGCGTGACGAGGTAGGGTGGGTAGATTTCCTTGTATCCCTGACCAATATGGACATCGAGCATCCACTGGATCAGGGCACGTTGGAGCCGCGCGCCCGCCCCAAGCAGAATATAAAAGCGCGACCCCGACAGGCGCACGCCGCGCTCGAAATCGAGGATGCCGAGTGCGGGGCCAAGTTCCCAATGCGGCTTCGGGGCGAAATCGAACGCCCTGGGCGCCCCCTCGGTTCGTGTCACGATATTTTCCGCATCGTCCTTGCCAACGGGCACGTCGGGATCGGGCAGATTCGGGATTTCGAGCATTACGCCGTCGAGTTCGGCCTTCACTGCGGCAACCTGTCCATCGAGGGCAGTGATCCGCTCGCCAATCTGCTTGCTTTGCGCAATCAGCGGTTCCCGCTCCGCCGCATCGCGCAGACGTGAAACGCTCTTGGAGATGGCGTTCCGTTCGGTTTGCAGTTCCTGCAACGCATTGGTAAGCGTGCGCCACTGGCTGTCGAGGCGCACGACGGTATCTACAAGGGTTTGGTCGGCATACAGTTTCGCCAGTCCGGCCTTGACCACATCCGGCTGCTCGCGGATCAGTCGCAAATCGAGCATCGTTCCTGCCCTCCTGTCTCCACTTCAATAGCCCACGTACGAGCGCGTCCACGCGGGCAACAAAAATGCACCCGCCCATTCAAGGACGAGTGCATCGTGGTGCCACCTTGTTTCGCCGTGCGCTCGCACGCACTGCCTCATTGCGTCACCGCTATCACGCCATTGCGCACCCGCAGTAACTCGTAACCCGGTAACGAGGGTCGGACGGCACAGACTTCATCGCCAGAAGGCGCTTTCGCCGGCGGCTCCAGGGCGGAATACCCCTTCAAAGCCCACTATTACCGGACACATATAGCATGGCAGCCTGACGCATGTCAAACAACGACGCGCCGCTACGACGCGGCGGCGAGCGATTCCGCGCCGGGGATGAAGGGTAACCAATCGGTGCGCGGTCGCTCGGCGAGACGCCGCTGGATTGCGTAGTACGCGCCCGCATGCGGCTCGAAGGGTGGGCGGCGCAGGCGCATCCGCGCCTCGTCCGGTGTGTGCCCGCCCTTGCGGTGATTGCATTCTTTGCAGGCGGAGACGAGATTTTCCCAGGTGTGCATCCCGCCGCGCGACTTTGGCATCACGTGGTCAATCGTCAGATCGTGCGACGCGTGGCCGCAGTACTGGCAGGTAAAGTGATCGCGCAAGAAGACTTCTCGGCGGGTCAGTTTGACGCGGGGACGGGGGCGGCGGACGAGGTAGACCATGCGGACAACGGAGGGGATCGTGTAGGCGCGCGCCGAGGTACGTAAGTGCACGTCCGATTCTTCCTGCAACACCTCCGCTTTGCCGCCCAGCACAAGGACGAGCGCGCGGCGCGCGTTGCAGATATGTAACGGCTCGTAGTTCTGGTTGAGGACGAGAACTGCCATGTCCATGAGCGGCGATGCTCCTTATGGGTCGTACCGACTGTGCCATGCTGCACCTGGGTCGCACTCCCGCCGCAGTTGTTGGTTCGTTGACAGTGTACCGTCACACGGGCGCACTGACAAGGGGGTTTGGGCCGATGCCACGGGCTGAATTGGCTCAACCGCGCGTTCTGAACCACCGTATACGTACAGACGGCGTACGGGCGATTGATCGCGGTGAGACATAGACGGTTAGCCTTGTCGGAAGTAAAATAGGGTAGTGGCTGCCCGCACTGGGGTGGTCGGTGCGGTTCATGATATTGTGAGGACACTGCGTGGGCAATTTTGCATGGCTTCTGATCGTCCCAATCCTGGCAGTGCTCGTCACCGTCCATGAGTTCGGACATTTTTTTGCGGCCCGGTTTTTTGGCGTGGAAGTGGAAGAGTTCGGCATCGGCTTACCGCCGCGCATCGTTGGGCGCCGGTGGAAGGGCACGCTGTGGTCGCTGAACGCGATCCCGCTCGGCGGCTTTGCGCGCATGAAGGATGAAAACACGAGTGGCGATTCGGTGGACTCCTTCCAAACCAAGCCCGCCTACGCGCGCGCGATCATCTTGATCGCCGGGATCGTCTTCAACTTCATTTTCGCGGCGATCCTCTTCGCGATCATTTTCGCCATTCACGGCGCACCGAGCAGCATCGAGACCGTCTCGATCGGCGATGTCGTCGCCGGCACGCCCGCGCAGGCGGCGGGCTGGCAGGCGGGCGATCAGTTCGTCCGCATCGGCGGGCAAACGATCACCTCGCAGCAAGAGTTGTCCGACGCCGTCAAGGCATCGGCCGGGAAACCTGTGCAAGTCGAGTTACGCCGCAACGGCGAGAGCGTGGTGACGACGATCACCCCACGCCCGCCCGAGCAAACACCCGATGGCCAAGGATCAACGGGTATCAGGGTTTCGGCGCACTCAGTCGTCGTGCGCGAGCCGGTGTGGCGTGCGATCCCCGATGGGTTCCGCGAGACGGTGCGCGGCATCGGTGACACCTACGGCGGTTTGGCGCGGCTCGTACGTGGGCGGCAACCGGGTGGTGTGGACAACCTCACCGGCCCGGTCGGCATCGCGCAAGTCGTCGGCGAAGTCGTCCAGCAAGCGACGGTCCCTGTCTGGGTCGTCATTTTGAACATCACCGCCTTTATCTCCATCAACCTTGGCATCTTGAATCTGCTGCCGATCCCCGCACTCGATGGCGGGCGGCTGCTCTTCGTGCTGATCGAGTGGGTTCGGCGTGGCAAGCGGGTGCCGCCGGAGCGCGAAGGAATGGTGCATCTCATCGGCATGGCCGTACTCCTGACGATTTTCGTCCTAGTCGCCTTTCTCGATATCCAGCGTATTCTCGATGGTCGTTCGATCTTACCGCGCTAACGCGCGTCAAATAGGAGCCGCACCGTGCTCGAAACTGTCGTTCCGCTCTCGAATCGTCGCTTTAGTCGCCCGATCTTTCTCCATGACCGCAAGGGCAACTCCATCCAGATCGGCGGCGGCGCACCCGTCGTCGTCCAGTCCATGTGCTCGACCGACACGAGCGACAAGGAAACAACGATTAAGCAGATTTACGATCTCGCCACGAATGGTTGCGAGGTCGTCCGCGTCGCCGTGCCGGACAAAGAGGCGGCGGCAGTGATGCCAGAGATCGTCGCGCGCTCGCCCGTGCCGATCGTCGCGGACATCCACTTTCACTACCAGATGGCGATTGCCGCGCTCAACGCCGGCGTCGCGAAATTGCGCCTCAATCCCGGCAACATCCGCAAGCGGTCGCAGGTCGAGGAAGTCGTCAAACTCGCGCAAGCGAAGGGCGTACCGATCCGCATCGGCGTCAACCACGGCTCCCTGCCGCCCGTGCAACCAGGCCAGGAAACGATGACCGACCCCGAGCGGATGGTAGATGTCGCCTTTGGGCATATCCGCATCCTCGAAGAACTCGACTTCCGCGACATCTGCATCTCGCTCAAGGCGTTCGATGTGCCGACCATGGTCGCGGCATACCGCCTGATGGCCGAGCGGTGCGATTACCCGCTCCACCTCGGCGTCACCGAAGCGGGAACGGCGCGGGCCGGTTCGATCCGCTCGGCGGTCGGCATGGGCATCCTGCTCCATGAGGGGATCGGCGACACAATTCGCATCTCGCTCGCCGATGATCCGGTTGAAGAGGTATACACCGCGTACGAAATCCTCAAGAGCCTCGATCTGCGCCAGAAGGGGACGACGCTCGTCGCCTGCCCGTCGTGCGGGCGCGTCGAGATCAACGTCCTGAAGCTCGCTGCGGAAGTGGACGAGTACATCAAGAATATCCAGACGCCGATCAAGGTCGCGGTGATGGGCTGCGTCGTCAACGGCCCCGGTGAAGCGCGTGACGCCGACGTTGGCGTCGCCGGTGGCCGCGACAAGGGCGTCATCTTCCGGCACGGCGAGATTGTCCGCACCGTCGCTGAACCCGACCTTTTTCGGGCGATCTGCGAAGAGATTGACACCGTCGTCCGCGAGCGTGAGGCGGAAAACGCCACCGAACTCGTCCCGGCAGACTGATTCGGTGATTCAGTAGCGTTACTTTAGGGAGGATGCGATGGCTCTCACGCGACCGCTGCTCCGCGATTTGCCCGACGAATGGCTGAGCGAACGATTGCTCCTGCGCCGTTGGTGCGACGCGGATGCCCCGGCACTCTATGACGCCATTATGGAATCGCAGAGGCACATCCGCCCGTGGATGCCATGGGCAGACGAATACCACTCGGTCGACGATGCGGTTGAGTTCGTGCGACGTCAAGGGGGCCACTGGTCGCTGCATGAACACGTCGGGACGGGAATCTTCACCCGCGAGCATGGCATACTGCTCGGCAGTGTTGGCTTTCATCTTCGCGACCTCGCCATCCCGTTCTTCGAAATTGGCTACTGGCTCCGGCAGTCCGCCGTGGGGCACGGCTATATGACCGAGGCGGTCCGCACGATCACGCGCTTCCTCTTCGACGACATGGGAGCCGAACGCGTGATGATTCGCTGCGACGCGCGCAATCTCCGCAGCAAGAATGTCGCGGAACGGCTCGGTTTCCCCTTCGAGGGCACGATGCGCCATGATTCGCTCGATCCGACGGGTGCCGTCCGTGATTCGCTCGTCTACGCGATGATCCCCGACGACTACGCGCGGGCGCGCGCGGCGTGGGCATAGCACGGTGGCGACACTATCCGTCTCGACGATGTGGGGGGCGCAGGGGCGCTACGCCGATCTCGGCGATATGGTGGATGGCGTTCGTGCGGCGGGTGGCGAGCGGATTGAGATCAACTACATGCCGACCCGCGCGCAGTTAGAGCAGTTACTGGCCCGACCCGATCTCGTCGTTTCCAGTGTCCACAATATCTGCCCACGCCCGACCGATGCACACGGCGAGCGCATCCCCGACCCATCGCTCGTCGCCGCCGATGATGCCGAGCGCCGCCACGCAGTCGCGCTGACGAAGGCAACGATGGATCTCGCCCGCCGCCTCGGCTCGGACGCCATTGTCGTCCACGCCGGGGAGTTGACCGTCCTTCCCAACGACGAGCAACGGCTGGATGAATTGTTCCGTGCAGGGGCCGAAAACAGCGACGAATTCGCGACGCTTCGCGCGCGCATTATCGCCGCGCGCCATTCCGTCGCCGGCCCCGCTTTGGAGCAGTTGATCGTCAGCCTGCGCGAACTTGCCCCCTATGCCGAAGCGACCGGTGTCCGGCTCGGCCTCGAATCGCGGCAGGATTACCGCGACATCCCGATTCTCGACGACTGCAACACGATCTTCGGCAGTGTTGCCTCACCAATGGTCGGGTACTGGCACGACACCGGCCATGCAGAGCGGCAAGCGAACCTCGGCTACACACCGCACGGCGCGTGGCTCAAGCAACTCGGGCAGCGCCTCGTCGGCGTTCACCTGCACGACTGCCTCGGGTTGCGCGACCATCTCATCCCCGGTCGCGGTCGCGTGGATTTCGCAATGGTTGTATCCTACCTGCGGACGGACACTGTACCCGCGTGCGAATTCGACTACAACGTGGAAGTCGCGGATATTCGTGAAGGGCTCGAGTACTTCCGTGCCGTCGGGTTCGAGCGGGGAGGGGCGCAGGCATGAAGTTGATCATCCAAATTCCCTGCTACAACGAGGAAGAAACCCTTCCGGCGGTGTTGGCGGACCTGCCGAAGTCGTTGCCTGGCATTGATGAGATTCAGGTCGTCGTCATTGACGACGGCAGCGACGATCAAACCGCGAATCTCGCACGCATGCTCGGTGCCTATGTCGTACAGCATACGGGCAACAAGGGCCTGGCTGCCGCGTTCCAGACCGGCCTCGATGCCTGCCTGACGCTCGGCGCGGACATCATCGTCAATACCGATGGCGATCATCAGTATTCGGGCGGCGACATCCCCGCGCTCATCAAACCTATTCTCGATGGTGACTGTGACATGGTCGTCGGCGACCGGCAGACCCGCGCGGTCGCACATTTCAGCCCGATGAAGAAGCGCTTGCAGGCGGTCGGGTCGTGGACGATGCGTCGCCTGAGCGGTACGAGCATCCCCGACGCACCGAGCGGCTTCCGCGCCCTGTCGCGCGAAGCGGCGATGCGGCTCAACGTCGTGACCCGCTATACGTACACACTGGAAACGATTATCCAGGCCGGTAAAAAGAACTTGAGCGTCCGCAGCGTGCCAATTTCCACCCGGCCGACCCGCCCGTCGCGGTTGTTCCCGAGCGTTTGGTCGTACGTTAAGCGGTCCGCCGCGACGATGGTGCGCATCTGGGCGATGTACGAGCCGCTGAAAACCTTCTCCTTTTTCGCGGCGCTCTTCCTCCTGGTCGGCGTCGGACTGGTCGGCCGGTTCTTCTACTTCTACCTCGTCATCGGCGAGAAAGGCCCGCGGCATATTCAGTCCTTGATTATCGCCCTGATCTTCGCGATGATCGGCGCGGTGATCTTCGCGGTCGCCCTGCTGGCCGACTTAATCGCCAACAATCGCCGCCTGATCGAGGACAATCTCTACCGGACAAAGAAACTCCAGTACATGCTCACCGCGCAAGCAGCGCGCAACGGCGAATCGCCGCAGAACCTGCTTGCAAACCTCGTCGAGCCGGACACGTTTGTCGGTGCGGAAAGCACAAGCCCCGGTGGTGGGGGGGGTTAGGCGGGCTCCATGGTGTAAGGCTCAACACCCCCCCCCCCCCGGGACAAGTGTGGTATCCACGTATCCGGAATAGGGGGGCCCCCCGCCCCGGC
>JBBSFO010000153.1:0-9295 GCA_038238655.1 Thermomicrobiales bacterium
CCGGATTTGGCAGGCGGGATGAGCGGGGCGAGACGCTGCCACTGGGCGTCGGTCATGTCGGAAGGATACATCGGTTTTCTCATCCCCCAGTCTACCGCGCATCGCGCCCTTTACACACAGGCTCTGAGAGCGGCACGATCCCCGCCCTACTCACCCGCCCGAAGGTTGGCTTCAGCCCGACAACACCACAGAACGAGGCGGGCATACGGATGCTGCCCGCGGTGTCGGTCCCCATCGTCCCGGCAACCAAACCCGCCGCGATTGCTGCGCCGGAGCCGCCGCTGGAGCCGCCGGGGATGCGGGTGGTGTCCCACGGGTTGCGCGTCGGGCCGTAGTGCGGGTTGTTTGTCGTGCCGCCATAGGCGAACTCGTGGGTGTGGAGCTTGCCCAGCAGCACCGCGCCGGCCTCGCGCAGCCTCCGGGCGACGGTGCTGTCCTCCTCGGGCACCCAGTCGGCGAGGATCTTGGACCCGGCGGTGGTGCGGATCCCTGCGGTCTCGAACAGGTCCTTGAGCGCGATCGGGATGCCGTGCAGGGGGCCGCGGTAGTTCCCGGCGGCGATCTCCGCGGTCGCGCGGACGGCGTCGGCGCGCGCACGCTCGGCGGTGACCGTGATGTAGGCGTTGATCGTCGGGTCGCGCTGCTCGATGCGCCGCAGGTACAGCTCGGTCAGTTCCGTCGGGGAGAGCTCCCGTGCGCGGATGCGAGAGGCCGCCCGCGCGATACTCATGTACGGGTCGGCGCTCATCTGCATTGCATCCTCCACTTGTGTGGCACAGATAGGACTCGCGGGGAGCACCGCGTCCGGCGGTCATGGGTAGTCTGTGCAGTTGCTTCCATACGAAAGATAGCAGCACGATAGAGCGGTCAAGATATGGTGTCAATACGCGGACTAAGCCGACCAAGATACTTGCGCGTCGGTTGGTCGTCACGTATTTCGGGCTTCTCAAACAGGCTCTAGGGGCATGCCGCGGTGCCGTCAATAACATTATCGAAGGGGATACAGCGAATAACGAGAGCCTGCACGTGTCGGCAGATCGGGAAAGGCTTGGTTGACATGCATCGCACACCCCTTCGTTCGGAGGGGGATCATACCCCCCCGGCAGGGAGGAAAAACCGTTCGTGCGGCCAATGTGACGCGCGAGTTAGACTGGCACAATGCTCTTAACACCGACGCATCGGTTTTGGTGACACATTTTTGGATGGGAGGAACGCATGGCAACAGCAATCGCACCGATACCCCGCACGGCAGTTCAGGAGGAGAATCGCTCCAAATGGCTGACGCTCGGGGCGATGTGCTTCGCACTTTTTATGATGATGCTCGACAATACGGTCGTTAATGTCGCGTTGCCGACGATCCAGCAAAAGTTCGGCGCGACGACCTCCGCGCTGGAATGGATCGTCAATGGCTACACGCTCTCGCTTGCCGTCCTGATGGTGACGATGGGCAAACTCGGTGATGTCTTCGGGCGCAAACGGCTCTTTCTGATCGGCCTGACGGTCTTCACCGCCGCCTCGTTCGCCTGCGGCGTCGCGCCGAACCTCGGCACGCTGATTTTCTTCCGCGTCCTGCAAGGCGTCGGCGGCTCGATCATGATGCCGGGTACGCTCTCGATTATCACGGCGACTTTCACCGGCAAGGAGCGTGCGCAGGCAATCGGTATCTGGGCGGGCATCTCCGGCCTCGCGCTCGCGGCAGGCCCGATCGTCGGCGGCGCGCTCGTTGAGTATGTCAACTGGCAGGCGATCTTCTTCATCAATATCCCCATCGGCATCGCGGCCTTCCTGATCGGCTCGCGTGTCGTCAAGGAATCGTCCGACCCGAACGCCGCGCGCTCTGTGGATTATCTCGGCGTCGCGACGCTGACGCCCGCGATCTTCGCCCTGACGCTCGCCCTGATCGAGGGCCAGACGTGGGGATGGGGGAGCGGTCGCATCCTCGGTCTGTTCGCGGCAACCGTCGTTCTGCTCGCGCTCTTCGCCGTCATCGAGAACCGGCAGGCACACCCGATGGTGGACTTCGCGATGTTCCGCTCCGTGACCTTCACGGCGGCGAATGTGATCTCCTTTGTCCTTTCGTTCGGTATGTTCGGCACGATCTTCTTCCTGACGCTCTATATGCAGAACGTCCTCGGCTACTCGGCAATCCAATCCGGCCTGCGCACCCTGCCGACGACCGGGCTGATCATGTTCAGCGCGCCGCTCGGCGGCAAACTGACAGGGCGCTTCGGCGGCCGGCCGATCATCTTCACTGGCCTTGTGCTCGTTGGTCTCGGTCTGCTGCTCGACTTTCTCCGGCTCACGGCGCACTCTCCGTATAGCGACTTGCTCCCGTCGTTCCTGATGATCGGCATCGGTATTGGCTTCGCGATGTCGCCCTTGTCCTCCGTGGCGATGGCGGCGGTGGAGCGGACGAAGGCGGGTGTGGCGAGCGGCATCCTGAACATGAACCGGCAACTCGGCGGTGTCTTCGGTATCGCCCTGCTCGGCGCGATCTTCGCCAATCGCTCGCACAGCCACGTCGTTCGTGCGGTGACGAGCCTGCCGGTCCCGAATGCCGCGAAGGCGCAGATCATCGCGAACGCCAGTCTCGGCAGAGGGAGCGGCACGCTTCCGGGTGCGGACCCGGCGCTCGTGTTGCAAATCAAGGACGCGGTGCTCGGCGGTGTCGTCAATGGCCTGACGGACGCGATGCTCATTGGTGCGATTGCCTGCGCGATTGGCGCGGTCCTTGCCCTGACGCTGAAGCGACCCGCTGAGGAAACGGAGGCGGAAACGACCACCGGCGAAAGGGAGCGCGAATTCGCGCACGAACCGGCGCTCGTCTAACCGGGAATGTGAGGCCGACGGTTCCATCTGTCGGTCTCATCCTTGCATATTGATATGCGGATTGATACAAGATTTTCGAGGAATCATATGAACAGGCAGCAGCGCACAACCGGCACCATCATCATCGCAGACGACCTTCCCCATGTCCGCGCGAGCATCCGCGCGATGCTGACGCTCGCCCTCGGCGCGCAGGTCGTCGGGGAGGCGGGGACGGCGGGGGAATTGCTCGCCCTACTGGCAACGACCGATGCGGACATCATCATCGTGGACCGCGACTTATCCGGGCTGGACGACGCGACGGTCGTGGACGAGATGCGGCGGCTCGCTCCGACGAGCCGGATCGTCCTCTGCACCGTTTTCGAGCGGACGGATGGCATGCGCGACTGCCCGCTGACGGCGGAATTTACCCTCTCGAAATCCCTCGGCCCGGATCACTGGCTGGAAGCGTTGAACCGATTATTGATCGCGCACGCGCCGGGCGTCATCAATGTCGCCGTGGAGAAATCCGGGGAGATGTTGAAGGCGCACGGTTTCCCGGACACAGGAACCTAACCCCCCGGCCCCTTCCCACGAAGAAGTGGTGACTCATCGCGGTGCCGTGGTGTTGCAGGGAACACCCCGATCTCTCGGAGGTCTACTCCCCTTCCTCGCGGGAAGGGGCCGGGGGTTAGGTTTTCTCCTAAACGGATACTCCCTGTTTCGTGTCCCGCGATATCTTGACGACGATCGCCACCATCTCTATCATCCTCAACCATGTTCATCTATGTTGGTTGCTATACCACCCCGGACCGAGCGGGGACGGGCGAGGGGATCACGGTCTACCGGATGGACGCCGATTCCGGTGCGTGGGCGTATGTCCAACTCCTCGGGGACGTCGCGAATCCCTCATTCCTGGCGCTCGATCCGACGCAGCGAGTCCTGTATTGTGTGCACGGCGGCAACGACTTCAGCGCGGCGAGCGCTTTCGCGATTGAGCGGGGAACCGGGCGGTTGACGTTGCTGAATACGCAGCAATCGGGCGGTCGCAATCCGGTGTCGGTGGATGTCCACCCGACCGGACGCGCCATCGTCGTCGCCAGTTACATGGATGGGACCGTGGCGACGCTCCCGATCAACGCGGACGGAACGCTCGCCCCGCTGAACAGCATCGTGTCGCAGACGGGCGATCCCGGCCCGGACACCGTGGAGCAGGCCGGTCCGCACCCCCATCACAGTCCGTTCGATCCTGCCGGGCGATTTGTGGCAGTGCCCGACAAGGGGCTGGATCGAACATTCATGTATCGGTTCGATGCCGCGCGGGGCACGATTGCGCCGAACGACCCGCCCTTCATGTCGGCGCAGTCTGGGGCGGGGCCGCGTCACATCGCCTTCCATCCCGGCTTGCCGTACGCCTACGTCATTAACGAACTCGATGCGACGATCACGGCCTACGGCTACGATGCGCAGCGCGGTCTGCTCGACGCGCGGCAATTGATTTCGACACTACCGCCCGACCACACGGGCCGGAGTACGGGCGCTGAGATCGCGGTCGCGCCGTCCGGTCGGTTTCTCTACGCCTCAAATCGCGGACACGACAGCATCGCGATCTTCGCCATTGACGAGAAAACCGGCATGCTGACGCCGGTTGGCTGGGAACCGTCGCGGGGCGTGATGCCGCGCTTCTTCGCACTTGATCCGTCGGGCCAATTCTTGTATGTCGCCAATCAAGGCAGCAACACCATCGTCGCCTTCCGCGTTGACCCGGCGACGGGCCGCCTCACGCCAACCGGCGATAGCGTGCGCACCGGCAGCCCGGTCTGCATCGTCTTCGCCGAAACGTAGGGCCGCGAATCCTCTTTGGAAGCCGCTGCGGATTCGTAGCACGATCACCAGCGGCAACCCCGTTTGTTGCTATACTAGCGGCGACATTCGTCGGATCGGTCGTATTCCACGATGAGGAGGCCCGTATGTTCTCACGTCGCATCAGTCCATCGCTGCTCCGCCCCATGATGAGCCGGATGGCGTGTCTCGCTGTGGTCGCGCTGCTGCTCGTATTCGCCACTACCGTTGGCGCAGCCCCGCCCGAGGCTGCCGGCGTCACTGCCACGATCACGACAGGCTCCGTTCCTGGCTATGGCTACGGCTATCTCCCCTATCCCTACGCTCCCGGTTACACCGACGGCGTCACCTGTGACGGGATCTACGGCTGCCCCTTCTTTACGCCCCCCTTCGGCTATGGGACGACCTACGTACGGGGCAATCTGTATTGCGGCCTGTACACCTGCGGCGAAGTGCGGACGATCCAGCGGTAACAGCATCATCGCGTCATGTGGATACCGGGTCGCTCCGGTATCTTGCGTGACGTGACGACGATTCATTGCTGCGACGAACGGAGGACGAGTGTGAGTACCGCGCCGCTGCGTGTGGGGCTGATCGGGCTGGGGGCGATTGGGCAGGCGGTGGCGCGGCTCGCGCGTGAGCGGGATGACGGCGCGGTGCAGATCATCGGGGCGGTTGTGCGTGACCCGGCGCGGGCGCGACCCGGGGTGGACATTCCGGTCGTGCCATCGCTCACCGCGCTGCTCGCGTTGCGGCCCGATGTCGTCGTCGAGGCATGCGGGCACGCGGGGCTGAAGGAGCACGGCCCGCACGTCCTGCGCGCCGGGTGCGACCTCATCATGGTCAGTGTCGGGGTCTTCGCAGAGCCGGGTGTGATGGACGAGATGATCGCCGCCGCCGAGATGGGACGCGCGCAGGCGAAAGTCGCTTCCGGCGCGATTGGCGCGCTCGATGCGATTGCCGCCGCCGCTGTGGGCGGGCTGACCCGCGTCACGCACACGACGCGCAAACCGGCCCGCACGCTGATGAGCGCCGAGGACGCAGCGGCGCTCACCGAGGCGAAGGAAGTCTTCCGGGGCAGCGCGCGGGAAGGGGCGTTGAAGTTCCCGGAAAGCATCAACGTCGCCGCCGCCGTCAGCCTCGCCGGGATCGGGCTGGATCGCACCGAAGTTTGTGTCCTGGCCGACCCGACCATCGAGCGGAATATGCACACGGTCGTTGCCGAGGGTGCATTTGGTCGCCTCCAGTTCGACATTCAGGGCATCCCAACGCAGGAGAATCCACGCACCGGCCGCCTCGTCGCCATGAGTGTCATGCGGACGCTGCTTCTCCGCCGCGCACCGATTGCGGTCGGGTAAACGGGAGCGATTGAACCACAGAGGCACAGAGGACACAGAGAAATATAGAGAGGAGAAAAGTAATTTCCCTTCCCTCTCTGTGTCCTCTGTGCCTCTGTGCCTCTGTGGTCACTTCGTATGACCTTGTTATCTTGGTGAGGGAGCGAGCATGATACGCGATGTCGTCCTGATCGAAGCGGCGCTCAATGGCGGGCGGAGCCGTCGCGAACACCCGCATGTGCCATATACGCCGCGCGAGATCGCCGCCGACGCACGCCGCTGTGCTGCTGCGGGTGCGGCGGTGGTTCATATCCACGCGCAGGATGCGGACAGGAGATGGAGCGCCGATCCTCTATGGTATGCAGAGGCGCACCGGCGAATCAGCGCGGTTGCTCCCAGCCTGCTGATCAGCATCACCTCGATTCGCCCAGCGGATCAACCCGTCTCCGCAGTCCTCCATCTGCTGGATACCCTTGCCGCCGATCCAACAACACTGCCGGACATGATCTCCATCAATCTCGGCCATATCGCCGCGTGGGAACCATCGGAACGTGCCGATATGCGCCGCCGCACTGTGCATTTCCCGAACGACCACGATGCTATTGCGATGCTCCTCGCGTGCTGCGAACGGTTGGGTATCGTCCCTGAACTCGGCGTTATGGACATCGGTTTCGTGAGCAACGCGGTCGCGCTGCGGGATGACGGGTTGCTCCCCGCGCGACCGTGGTTCCTGATCGAGTTGGATAGTCCCGCGTATGGAGCGGGGCGGCAGGTCGCGCCCGCCACCGCCGCGAATTATGATCTGCTCGCGGGTATGGTGGCGGCGCATTTCCCCGGTGCGCGGTGGGCGGGGCATGGAAACGGGCTGCCGGGGTACGCGGTTATCCGCCGCGCGCTCGAAACGGGCGCTCACATCCGCGTGGGGTTGGAGGACGCGACGTATCTGCCGGACGGTCGCCTCGCGCCCGATAATGCGTCCGTCGTCGCGTGGGCGGTGGCTGCTGCCCGCCGTCTGGGGCGCGCACCGGCAACAGCGGAGCAAGCGCGCGCCATCATCGGTGCGCCGGACGTGAGGAGAAACGATGTACCCATCACTTCCTGCTGAACTCGGACGTGAAATCGCCGCGCTTGCCGAGCAGTATGGTACGACGCATATGCGGACGGTTGCGGTTGGCACGGACGCATTCTGGCAGCGTCAAACGGCGAACCGAACGTGCGAAGTCTGCATGGTCGTGCGTCGGCCGAATGGTCGCTTGCTGATCGCCGCGAAGACGTTCTATCCTCCGGGCGCGTATCGCCTGATGACGGGCGGTGTCGAATCTGGCGAACCTGTGCGGGATGCATTGCTCCGCGAGACCAGCGAGGAGACGGGACTTGACGTCGTGATCCGCCACCTGCTCGCGGTCGTCGCCTACCGACCGGAAGCAACCCACCGTGAGGGTGGCGAATCACGCTTCGTCACGGTTGCCTTCTTGCTGGATGAGATCGGCGGTACCCTCGGTGCGACCGATCCGAACGAACGACTGATGGGATACCGGGAGATCGCACCCGAAGAACTGCCGACCGTCGCCGATCACCTCGATCAGTTGCCGGACGCATACGACGAAATTCTCGCGGACAACTGGCAGGTGTGGGGCCGCTTCCGCGCGGTCATTCACCGCGTTGTCTGGGATGCATTGAACAGTGTTGACTGAGTAGGGAATGCCTGTCCCTTACTCCACAGTGCTCGGCACATGGGCGGTCATCGTCGCGGTGATGATGACCGGGTCCGGCGGCTCGGCGAGTAGATGCAACCGGCCGTTGCCGTAGAGCAAGGGGAACGCATATCCTTCCCGAATCTGCTCGCCGTCCTCGCCCGTACGTGGTCGCAACTCGACTCCATCATCAATCGTGATCGTGTGCGCCCAGAGCAACTGCCATCCCTGCACCTCGACTTGCAAGGTGCCATCTTCTTCCGCCCGTACGCGCACGAAAGGGGTCCGTGATGCGTCCATGATTCGCGCTCCTTTCGTTTCTCGTACGTCGCATTCGCCACTACTATTTAACAACACATCGCTATTCCCCATCGTCTCCCGATGGCGCGCGAAAGCCGCCGAGTTCCCCGCCACAAGCACGAATCTATCGGTGTGGTCAGAGGGAACATCATGACACGCATGACACACGAACGCAACCAGTAGGACGATGAGCGGCACTCATTTGGCCCTCGTGACGGCAAGGCACCAGAGTGTGGAGAGCCGTGGATAACCGCGAAAGGGTGGTGCAAACGGTGGATAACCTGTGCCGTACGGTCATAGCGATTATACGGATGATGTCGAGCGTCGGATCGTCATCCGCTTACAGCGCGGCGGAAACGGAACGGCAGACATCCGCAGTTGTCGCGCTGCCGCCGAGATCCGGCGTGCGGATGTTCGCGGCGAGTGTTTGTTCCGTCGCGCGCTCCAACCGGGCCGCGTCGGCGTGTGCGCCGAGGTGCCGGAGCATCAGAACAGCGGCGAGGAAGGTCGCCGTTGGGTTGGCGATACCGCGCCCGGCGATGTCCGGCGCGCTGCCGTGAACCGGCTCAAACAGTCCCTTGCCCTCGCCGACATTCGCGGAGGCCGCGACGCCGAGACCACCGATGTGCGCCGCTGCAAGATCGGAAAGGATGTCGCCAAACAGGTTCGTCGTCACCAACACGTCGAAGCTTTCCGGCGCTTGCACGAGGCGGAGCGCGGCGGTATCCACGAGCAGTTCATCGAGCGTCACGTCCGGGTACGCGGCGGCTACCTCGCGCACAGCGCGTCGGAAAAGGCCATCCGTCTGTCGAAGGACATTCGCCTTGTGGACGACAGTGCAGCGGCCACGCCGCTCCCGCGCGAGTCGGAAGGCGGTATGCGCGACGCGGCGGGAGGCTGCGCCGGTGATGACGCGAAGGGTCGTCGCGCGCTCGCCGTCCGCGCTCATTTCCTCGATGCCGCTGTACAGCCCTTCCGTATTCTCGCGTACGATCAGGAGATCCACGCCGGGGCGGGAGGTTGGGATCGGCAAGGAGCGGATCGGCCGCAGATTCGCCGCCAGATCGAGTTCCTGGCGGAGCCGGAGGATCGGTGAGCGGTAGCCGGGGATGTCCGGCGGGGTCGTCACCGCACCGAAGAGGATCGCATCCGCCGCACGGCAGGCGGCGAGCGTCGCGTCCGGCAGGGGCGTGCCGTGCGCCTCGTACGCGCCGAAACCCGCTTCCGCCTCCACGAACCGCGCATCGGGCAGCAACGCCCGCAGCACATCCGCGACGGCGGGGATCACCTCGCGCCCGATGCCGTCGCCGGGAATCA
>JBBSFO010000154.1:0-9290 GCA_038238655.1 Thermomicrobiales bacterium
CGAATGATCTGCATGGAGGTATCCCGCACCCGCCGGTGTGTGATGGCAGGGAACGTGCGGGTATCGTGGGCCGAAGGAGTCACGGGACATGCTTGAAACGGTACGCAGGCCGGCTGTTGTCGCAACCATCCTCGAAAAAAGGCCGCGCATCGAGATCGCGCGCCTTGTCTACCCGGTGTCCGTCGGTGCGGCGGTCGCCCTCGGCACGTATGTCCGCGCCGTCCGCACGTTTGCCTACGATTTCCCGCTCAATGATGGCGGGCTTTTTTTTACCATGGTGCAGGACCTCCAACGGGCGCAGTACCAGTTGCCCGCCTTCACGTCGTACAACGCGGCGGATATTCCGTTCACCTACTCGCCCTTCGGCCTCTATGTTGCGGCGATCCTGAACGATGTCACGCGCATCAGTCTGACGAACCTTTTTCGCTTTTTGCCCTTGCTCGTTGTCACATTGACGATGCTCGCATTCTTCCTGCTCGCCCGCTCCGTCCTCAAATCGAAGCCCGCTGTGATCGCGGCGTTGCTCGCCTTCGCGCTCATCCCGCGCAGTTTCATCTGGCTGATTATGGGCGGCGGCATGACGCGCGCCTTCGGGTTCCTTTTCGCCCTCCTCGCGCTGTACACGGTACACGAGATGTACGAGCGGGAAGAGATCGGCTTGGTTTTTCCGACCGCGCTCTTCTCCGGCCTGACGATCCTCAGCCATCTCGAAACGGGGAAATTCCTCGCGTACAGCATGGTGATCTTCTTTGTCTGCTACGGCGCACACCGCACGGGACTGATCCATGCCGCGCTGGTCGCCGCCGGGACCGCAATCATCGTCGCGCCGTGGTTCATCACGGTCGTCGCCTATCATGGCCTCGCGCCATTTCAGGCAGCGAACCAGACCGGCTCGTCCATCTTCAGCGGCCCGGCCGACCGGCAGAATATCCGCAACATGATCCACGTCTTCGGCCTCGGCACAAACGAGCCGTATTTCTGGTTGCTCGGCGGCTTCGGCCTGCTTGGCGCGCTCGTGTTTGTTGTCCGCTCCCTCGCCTCTGTGCAGCGGCGTGAATATGTTTTGCCCGCCTTACCGATCTGGTGGCTCGTCGTCGTCCTGCTCGATAACCGCGCGGCGAACACCTATACGACGATCCCGATCGCTCTATGCGCGGGTGTCGGCATCGCCGAGATGGTCATCCCCGCCCTCAATCGGGCGATGGGTGAACTTCCCGACGCGCGACAGGTCGCGCTTTCGCTCGATGGCGCGGGTGAATGGCGGCGGGTGTGGGCGTCATTCGTTCGCAACTGGCCCTCCGTTCTTGTCTGCGGCTTTCTGCTCTGGTATGCGGCTTGGGGTGCGCTCACGAAGAGCGCGAATGTGTCCGGCGATCTCCCCGCGCTCACCAGCCTGACGCGCGACGAGCGCGACGCGATGCAATGGGTCGCGCAAGAGACACCTGCAGGGAGCCGATTCCTCGTCATCAGCGGCAAGGGCATCTGGCCGAGCGATGACGAATCCGAATGGTTTCCCACCCTTTCCAACCGAATCAGCCTCGCCACGCCGCAAGGATATGAATGGACGCCGGATCGGATGTTCCAGATTCAGATCTGGAAGCACGATCAGTTGCAGGCATGCACCTGGCAGGATTCGGGTTGCATTGATCGTTGGTCCATCATTACCGGAAATTCGTTCGACTACGTCTATGTCCGAAACACCGAGGGCGTCTATCCGATCGCGTCGTCGCTGACCGCCGACTACCGTTTCGACCTTGTCTACAACGGTCCCGGCGCGATGATTTTCGCCCGCCACTAGCGAGGAACGAGGAACGAGTAGCGAGAGGGGATTCGTCTCCACTCGTTACTCGTTACTCGTTTTGGCACCGGCGGGCAGGATGAGTGGCAGCTCCTTGCCGGTAGCGGTGATCGTGTTGTTTGAAACCGTGATCCCCGTATAGGTGTTGCCGCGCGCGGGATCGAAGGCGATGGCGGTGGGGCAGCGGGGCGTCGGGAAAGTATCCGCGATCGTGTTACCCACAATCTCAATGTGCGACGCGGTCGAGTTGACGAAGACGCCCGCGCGGAAATCGGCGGGGAAGCGGAGATTCTGGCCGGGGTTGGTAATCGTGTTGTTCGTCACGCGAACATCGTCGAACGACCGTTTGCCCGGCTCCGGTAGGCCAATCGCGATGCCTACCGACGGGGCGAGTTCGATCGTGTTGCCGTCAATAACGACGCCCGACACGCCGCCGAGGTTGTGCAGCCCGATGCCGGCGGAGTTGTAATAGAACGACCCGGCCCGGCCCGCGCCTTCGTCCTCGAAGCGGATCGTGTTCTTCTCAATCGTGATGTTCCCCGCCAGCCCTTTCGCTTCCACAGAAAAGAGCACGTAAATGCCCGCCGTGTCCACCGCGCCATGTTTCGTTTGGGCGAGAGTAATCGTGTTATTCGCGACGGTGACATTCTTCAAATTATTTGGCAGCGTCGGCCAGAGCATGATCCCTTGCAGTGCGTCGGTGCAGACGTTGTCGTGGCAGCTGATGTCGCCGGAGCTGCCCCCCGCCTTGTACGCGCCGACGATGTTAAGGATCGTCTGGAAGCCGGTTGACCTATTGTTGAAGACTTCCGCCGGGCCACCATGCGCCTCCATACAGGCGCGTGCGCCCCGGTTCGGGATCGGCACGCTCTCGAACCGGTTGCCCGAAAAGGTGTAATTGACGCCCTCGACATAGACCGCCGAGTTGTCGTAGTCTGGGTTGCCATCCCGCATGACGAATTGGAAAAAGCAGTCCGTCACCGCGCAGTTCTGGATGCTGCTGCCATTGAACGAGACGGCCCAGACGCCGGAATAGGGTGCGAAGCGGCAGCGTCGAACGGTGAGATTAGCCCCCGCCGTGATGGAGATGAATGTCTGATAGGTCGCGTCTACCGTATTGTCAATCAGCGATTCCGGGTTGTTGAGGATGTTGGCATCGAATGCGAGGTCTTCGACGGTGAAGTTTTCGATCTTCCCGCTGAGTGTTCGCGGCGACAGGAGCTGTTGCCAGTTGCCGAGATGCTCCTTGATTTTCAGGACGCTCCCTGCACCGGCACCGGCGAGGCGCAGGTTGCTCTTGATGACAATGCCGACCGTCTTCTGCGGCGCGACGATGTACGTTCCCGGCGGGAACATCACAGTGGCACCTGAAGCGGGGGCGGCATCTATCGCCGCCTGAATCGCGGCGGTATCGTCCGTCGTGCCGTCGCCTGCCGCGCCATATTGCTTGACATTGATGATCGCCTGCGGCGTGAACGCCGTCGCGTTCGCGACGCGCGGCACGGTTGGGGCAGGAAGGGTTGATGAAGCAACCGTCGTGGGCGATGGTATGGCGATGATCGTTGTAGACGGGAGCGTTGCCGAGATAGTCGGGATCGGGGCGGGGGGTGGATTCGTTGGCGGCAGGGCGACGGTTGGTACGGTCGTCGTCGGCTCCGATTTGGAACCGCCACAGGCCGAAAGCGCGGCAAACGCCGCGAACGCCGCAGAAAGCGTGAGGAACCGCCGTCGCGAACGTGTGGGCCGGGCCAGTGGCATCGTGCGGATCATCTTCCCCCCGTATCGGTGCGGCAAACCGCCCCACACTCGCTATCATACCTGTTATCGGTGCATGTCGTGTCCGCTGCTGCGGTCATGATCGCCTATGGGCTGCCATCCAATAGGCGGCGCCGGTCGGGTGTATGCATTGTTGCCTGCGCCGGGGAATCCTCACTCCCAATCCCCTTCTCTCGAAGGGTTCACGGGGCGGACAGTTTGCGAAAAAACGCGAACGGTTTGTGCCTGACGCCAACGATCATACCAACTGATGGCGGCGATCTCGGGAGGTGCCAGCGGACACGGCGATGTAGCCGTTGGGAGAGGCGGATGCGGATCGCTGTCAACCCCTGGGTGAAGATGCTTTCCTGCGCATGGCGAGGCTGGAGTGGCGCGCCACGGACCGGACGGTCGGCGAGGCGGTGCAGGGCTGTGCGCTTTGACTCCATCGGGAAGGGGAGGAGGAGAATCGCAATCCATCAAGACCGGCTCGTATTCTCCGGGCCGTTTTTTGTTGCGACATATTCCCATCCCTGCGGAGATGTGCTACTATCCAGAGTGTACGTACATGATCTGCGGATGCGGAGGAAGAAGGAGGGGATGATGCCACGCGGTGCGACACGGGTACTCCCCACGCTGGATGAAGAATTGCACCTGACGCACGACGGTCATGGGCCGATTGCGGGCGTGGACGAAGTGGGGCGGGGGGCTTGGGCGGGGCCGCTGATCGCGGCGGCAGTCGTGCTGCCGCCCGTTTTTTCGCCGCCGCTTGCCGAGGAACTGCTGCTGCGCCTCGCGGATGTACGCGACTCGAAGACCTGCACGTCTGCGGAGCGCGCGACGCTCGCCGTGACGATCCGCGAGGTGGCGAGCGGTATTGGCATCGGCATCGTCCCCCCCGATGAACTCGACCGCTATGGCCTGACGGTCGGCAACCGCCTCGCGATGCGTCGTGCGGTGGAGGCATTGCCGTGGATGCCGGGTTATCTGCTGCTCGATTGGGTACGGCTGCCGGAGTTACGCATCCCGCAGCGGGCCTTCGCGCGCGGCGATGCAACGAGCCTTTCCATCGCGGCGGCGAGTATCATCGCCAAAGTGGAGCGGGACGCGATGATGGCGGCCCTGGATGCGACGCATCCTGGCTACGATTTCGGCCGACATAAGGGATACGGCACGCCGACACACCGTGCCGCGCTCCGCCTGTATGGGCCGTCGCCCATCCATCGCTACCGCTTCGCGCCTGTCCATGCGGCTGCTGTCGCCGCACGCACCTATCCGTTGGAGGCCATCGCGCCGGTCATCGAACCGCCGAGGGGCATCACCGGCATCGCGGCGCGGTGACGAAGCCGCCCGCACGCAACGCGGCGGTCGGGGCGAGTGGCGAGCGGATCGCGGCGCTCTTGCTCGAACAGGTCGGCTGCCGGATCATCGCGCGCAACTGGCATTGTCGTGGCGGCGAACTCGATCTTGTTGCGCTCGATGGCGACATTCTCGTCTGTGCCGAGGTACGGGTCCGCACCGGCGTGGCATACGGCTCAGCGGCGGAGTCCATCGTCGGAGTAAAAACGAAGCGCATCCTCCATGCCGTCGCCGCCTTCCTCGATACCTACCCGGAGCATGCCGATCGCCTTGTCCGCATTGATGTTGTCGCGATTACGCTTGACCGCGCCGGGCGCGTCGTCGAAACGCTCCACCTGCGCGATGCACTTGGCGAAGGGTAATGCTCTTTCGCGAAGATCGTGTCGTGATCGCCGAAAGTCCCGTAGGGACGCGCCTCGACGCGCCCTCTCCGGCCTGATGTAGGTACCGAAGGCTCGTCGTTGCCGTGGCGTCGGGGAGGACGCGTCGAGCCGCGCCCCGACGAATCGAATGCGTCATCGTTAGCGTGAAAGAATATGAAGACGTATCGGTACCGCCGCAAGTTCACTGCGCTCTTTGCCCAACCCGTGCATTGCTGGTTCGAGCAGATTGCACGGTAGTGGCAGCTTTTCAGCCTGCCACTACCATCGTATCTCCGTTCGACCGATCACCTAATTAACGCGTGACGGTCCCGACAGGGCGCTTGGCGACGCCGTTGGTCGCCGCCACGGAGCGCGGTGTGACGGTCGTCCGGCGCGCTTTCATGTCCCGCCCGGTCGTGATGGACCATTGGTTGATGATGTCCAGCATGTCGTTACGCAGGGGGTTCCCACCCGGTGGCAGCGCATAGAGCGCGCTGACAGCGCTGGCATCGTTGAAGGCTTTTTCTTCGATGCGCTTGAAGAGGTTGGACATCCGGCTGCTGAGGCGGAAAAAACCTTCGGAGTGGACGTGCGGCAGGAGGCCAACGCGCTCGCCGATCTTTTTGAGCCGTTCCTCGGGGCTTCCCGCCGTCGCTTTCAGATCGGTGATGACCGAATTGTCCGACTCGACGGTCAGATGGAACCAGGAGAACATCGTGACGATCACGAACTCCTCGCGCGACAGGTTGCCGTTTTCTCGCCGTGTCGTGAGCATGTCCTGCATATCGCGCGCGTAGTTGGCGATGGCAGCGGGGTCCGTCGGGTTCGTGCCGCTCGTGTTCGCGAAGTTCTCCGACGCGATCCATACCTCCCGGAGGAAATCTTCGAAGGTCGCGATGAGCTGCTGATTGGACGACGAAGGCCGGACATACGGGTAGGCCGAACCGTCGTCCTTGCCGTGATTCAGATCAATCCCGAAGAATCGGTAATACGCATTCCGCCGGATTGCTCCCATGTCCGGCCTGATTGCGCTCGTGATCGCCGCGATCGAACCGGACGGAGCGTCGCGGAAGAAAAGGTCCTCGGTGATCCGCAGCCAGCGTTGCGTGGATTCGCTCGGCACTTCGAGCCGCTCGCCGACCCGGTATTCGAACAACACGCGGCGAAAGATCTCGTAAATGCGCGTGTTTTCGATCAGATAGGCGTAGATGAGATGATCCCAATCGCCGGCGCTCCCGGGGTCCTGAAGGGTCGTCGTCGGGATGACGGGGAGTTGGAAGATCGAGTCCACGACACCCGTGAGGTCGCCGCGGACCCCCGACTCAAGCCCCGGAACCTGGCCATACAGCAGTGCCGGCGGCACTGCGAGGTCCGGGCGGAGGACGGGATTGACGCGGTACGCCCACGCTTCCTCCAGGAACCGGAGGATTTGCAGCGGATGCAGGCCGAAGACACGGCTCGTACTGTGGTCGAGCAACTGATCGTCGCCGGGGACGGGGTTTCCCCCGAGGATGGCGTCGTTTTTCTCCTTTTCGGCATACCACCGGGCGAGTTGGCGGATCATGGGGTACTCCTTCACGAATCGCTAAGGATCGGCTTCTTTTCGTCCGGCGGCGCTGTCGCCATCGGCGCGGGAATAATTACGGTCTTCGGCCTCGCAAGTCGTCTACCCGGAAGTCCTCCGGGGAGGTCGGCTCGCCGTGATCGGTCACGACAGTCACACGCCCGGTGACGGCACCGGCGGGCACAGCAACCTCGATCACCTGGACCGGGAGTTTCCGGCCCATGCCATCTATCGCCCGTTTTTTGTTGAAGGTATTCGTGTCCACCACGCCCCCATCCTGAGTGGCGAAGGCCACCGTTGTCGGGTTGCCCGCGTCCTCGAGAAGAATGAAGATCGAGTCGCCGACCCGGGCATGGGGCGGGTCAATGGCGCGGATCCGCGCTTTCGTCATCGCCCCGACATCGTTCTGTCCACCCAGACGCGCGCGAAGTTCGCTGTAGCTGCGTATCTCGTCGCTGGCGTCGCGCGTGAGCGTGTTCGCACCGTTCTGCCGCAGTTGCGTTGCGAAGATCTCCGCGACGAGTTCGGCCTGTTGCACCGCCCCTTCGCCTCGGGTCTCGCGCATCTCCTCAACGACCTTGCCGAGACGATCGGTCAGTTGCTGAACCGACCCCTGTTGAAGCATGACGATTTTCAGGAGTTCTTCGAGGGAGACGCTGTTTCGGTCGTATCGGGCCCCATTGTCCTCGGCCTTCGTTTCGGTCATTCTGTCGTCCTCCTTGTCTCAGGTTCGATTAGGCCACAAGCAAGTGCTGCTCTCGGGCGATTGTGCCAAGTCGGCGCATCGCCGCTTCGTATTCCCGCGTCAAATCGCTGGCCCGCTCCGGTTCGATTGCGATCCGCAGGGCATGCCGGGCGAGGATGCGCAGGCCTTCCGTTTGCAGCCAGTACTGCGATGTACCCAGGGCCTGCCCCGCGTCTCGTGCCAGTTGATCCAGCGCCGTTGGGCTGACCCGTATCGGATTCACCATATCGGCCAACGCGCGGCCACCGAAACTGCGCATCGGCGTGCGCAGACCCAACTCTACGATGCGCGGCAGGTATTCGATGCTGTGCGCCAGCAGGGGCTGGAGATCGGCGGGAGCGGCAGCCAGGCGGTGTGTGGCCTGCCACGACCGAGCAAGCGCGTCCCACGGACCGGCACCGAAAAAGCGGATGCACATTTGGATGCCAACGAGCACCCGCAGAAACGCAATCGGGTGAGGATCGCCGAGGGGATAATTGAAGACCTGTTGCGCCTCTCCCATGACGACATCGTGGAGCGCCGCGACCGCCCCGTAGCCACTGTGCGCAAAGGCGATCAGGTCCGGCCCCAGTTCGGTTGCCCAGCCCTCCCACGCCCGCGCAACCTGCGGGTCCGGGATGCCCTGGCGGAGGACGGCCCGTAGTTCATCGTTCCAGCCGGTGAGATGCGCGACCTGATGCCCGGCTTCGTGGAGCATGGACGTGGGTCGGTAGATGTTGAAGCGGGTGAGCTTGATGGCGGCTGCTGGAGAAAGCGAGCCGCCATCCCAGAGCCGCACGCCCGCCCGCAGGATTGATGCACCGAGGCCGGCGTCAATGTAGACCAACACCGGGGGGGACGCGATGCCAAGCGGGGCGAGGATGATATCCATGCTCCGCCTGGCGAGGAAATCGTAGGCCTGCAGGAGTTCGGCCAACCGGGCGTTGCCGCGCGCACGTACGGCATGCCCGTAGAATTCGAAGACCGTCTCGACCTGCAAGTAGCGCCGCCGAAAGCGGTGTACCCGCTGCTCCACCCGCTCGAGATCGGGCAGCAATTGGGCGACCCGCAGATCGGCTTCGATGGCGTCCAGTTCCAGCATGATTCCCGTACCCGCTTCCGTCAGATGTCGCCGGATCGCCACGCCGAGGTACGACTCCAAATGCTGCCAGGATTCGGGTGCGGCGAAACTCGCCAGTTCGGACAGCCCAATCGCCGCCGTGCGCCAGTGCGCCGTCAGGCTCCGCAGTTGCAGGCGTAGCGCCTCCGCCTCGGACATCATGAGCGGAACCCGGCAACGGTTTTGATGTTCACGCTGACCGGAGCAATCAACGCCTTCGTGAGCGCCAGTCCGGCGCCGAAGGTGTCTCCTTTGAGGACTTTGCGCAGGGCGGCCATCGCCGTATTATGCGTGTGCACGACGATGATCGTCACGCCGTCCGCTTTCTTGTCCGCTTCCGCGACGAATTCCTGGCGACGCCGCGCGAGATACTCCGAAATGGCCTGATCCACCCAGGCGAGCAGCTTGTCGAGGAGCTTTTGGAGAATTTGCTTGCCGACCACACCAAGCACCGCGCCGACCCACTGCTCCTGCGCTGCCGCCTCGTGGACCACCTTCACATGCTTCCGCGCGTTGCCGGAAAGCATGCTGCGCAAGGTAGCGACATAGATGTTGCGGACGAGGATGATGGCGGGCGTGGCAGATTCGCCGCGACGGATGGACTGCGC
>JBBSFO010000155.1:0-9281 GCA_038238655.1 Thermomicrobiales bacterium
CCCTTCTCTCGACAATGAATAAGCCGTGGCCTACCTGTCATGGGCGGGAGGCAGGCTGGAAGCCCGCCACTACCGTTTTGTCAGGGATGCGTTCTCGCGGCCGTCACGGTCGTCTCGACAGTCACGAACCGCGCCAGTCCTGCCAGGTCTTCGTGAATAGCCACAGACGAAGACACAAATGCCGTCTCGCACACCGCACGGGCGATCATCACCTGCGACGGATCAATCTCGAAGGCAAAGGCGCCGCCAGCGACGAGTCGCGTTGCGACCTGAGGGATCAACACGCGGTAAAGACCGAACCCATCCCCCCCCCCACCGGCGAGCGCACCCCATGGTTCCATGCTGATTTCCAGCGCGTCGGTTTGGGCATCGGTGAGATACGGGAGGTTAGCCAGGATCAACGCCACCGATTGGCCGAGCCACGACACGAGATCGCCGCACACGAACGCAACGCGTTCCGCAACGTCGTTGCGCCGGGCATTTGATCGCGCCACCAACAATGCTCCACGGGATATGTCGGATGCGAAAATACGCATTTGCGGTCGTGTGGACGCCAGCGCGACCGCGATTGCGCCACTTCCCGTACCAACATCGAGGACACGCGCCGCAATCGGACGTGAATCGAGCCATCGCTGCGCCCATGCGACGAGCAGTTCCGTTTCCGGGCGCGGCACGAGCACCGCCCGGTTCACCGCGAAGGGCAGGCCCATAAATTCTTTCGTGCCCGTGAGATAGGCGACCGGCTCGTGATGCAGTCGGCGCGCGATCAATGCATCAAAGCACGGTGACAGATCCGGCGGTGCGGAGTCGAGCAACCGGGTGTAGAGCGCCGCCCTGTTCAGTCCGAGCAGATGACCGAGCAAGAGCGCCGCGTCCAAGTCCGGCGTTTCGATCCCGCCCTGCCGCAATCGCGTCGCACCATGCGCCAGGAGATCGCGGAGGCGTGGTTCCGTCACGCTAATCAGCAGCCAAACCCGCCGCTGCGAGCCGATCCGCCTGATCGGCAGCACGCAGTTCCGCGATCAGCGGTTCGATGTCACCATTGAGGACACCAGGCAGATTAGAGCGGTTCATGCCGATCCGGTGGTCGGTCACGCGATCCTGCGGGAAGTTGTACGTGCGAATCTTCTCGCTGCGGTCGCCCGTGCCGATCTGCGATTTGCGCTCTACGGAGAGCGCTTGCTGTTGCTTCTGCAACTCCATGTCGTAGAGCCGCGCGCGGAGAACGGCGAGCGCCTTGATGCGATTTTTCAACTGGCTCTTTTCGTCCTGACAGGTGACGACCAGGCCCGTCGGCAGGTGGGTGATGCGCACGGCGCTGTCGGTCGTATTGACGCTCTGGCCGCCATTGCCGGACGAACGATAGACATCAATCTTCAAGTCCGCATCGTTGATCTGAATGTCCACATCCTCGACCTCCGGCATGACGATCACCGTCGCCGTTGAGGTATGGATGCGACCGCCGGACTCGGTCGCCGGGACGCGCTGCACACGATGCACGCCGCTCTCCCAGCGCAAATGCGCGAAAGCGCTCTTGCCATTGACCTCGAAGACGACCTCTTTCATGCCGCCAATGCCGGTCTCGCTCAGTTCGATCAGTTCCACTTTCCAGCGGTGCCGCTCGGCGTACTTGGTGTACATCCGGTAGAGTTCCGCCGCGAAAAGTGCCGCTTCCTCGCCACCCGTACCGGCGCGGATTTCCACGATCACGTTCCGCTCGTCGTCAGGATCGCGTGGGACGAGCATCTGACGGATCGCCACAATCTGTTCGTCGCGTGCCTGGGTCAGCGTTTCCAGTTCTTCGCGGGCAAGCGCGCGCAATTCAGGGTCTTGCTCCTCGTCCGCCATTTCGGTGGTCGCGCCGATTTCGTCATTCACATCGCGTAGCCGCCGGTATGCCGTCACGGTGTCTTCGATCTCGGCGCGCTCGCGGCCGAGCGCTGACAAGCGAAGATGATCGGTCACGACCTCGGGCTGGCCCATTTCGTCTTCAATCGCGAGGTAACGCCGCTCGATGTCGGCGAGGGTATCGAACATCTGCATCGTGATTCAGTCCTCCAGTAATCGTAACAGTCAGGCGCGCGGAATACTTCCCCGGCCGCTACCCATGCGCGGGGATGTCGCGCCAACTGTTCTGGAACATCCGAATCACCTTCATCGTGCCATGTCTCCGATACCGAGCGGGAACCGCTCTACGACAGTATACCGCGAACCGCCCGCGCCGAGAATGCTTCGGATCAACGCGACGCTTTCTACAGACCAGGGGGCGGGCGAAACGGCAACGGGGCGACGGAGCGCTTCCGCCATTACTGTCATGCCCGGTGCATCGCGATGCGACCGCTCAACGCGCCCGAGCGTCAGGTGGGGCTGGAATGGTTTGCGATCCGCGACCACGCCGTCCACTGCACGCACCGCATCCGCGACCGATCGCTGCAACGAGTGCAAGGCGTCATCGTCGCCCCGCAGGCCGAGCCAAAGGACGCGCGGTGCCTCCACCGATGGGAACGCGCCGACCGCATCCGAGCGCAAGAAGAACGCAGTATGCCGCGCGACAGATGGCGCAACCGCCGCGATCAGTGAAGGAATGTGTGCGGAAACGACAGTACCGAGAAACTGGAGCGTCAGATGCACCTGCGCCGGGCGTACCCAGCGCACCGGCATTCTGCCCTGAGGGCTCCCGCCCCGCCGCTCGAGTGTCTGCTGCACCTCCGCCACCGCCCGCTGCACCGCCTCGTTCGTTTCGAGTGCGATGAATAACCGCTGAAAACGAGGACCGAGGACGGCAGAAGGACTGAGGACTGTGGGCGCCACTTGGGCGGCATGAGGACCGTGGGGATCGGCACCCGGTTCCCGTTGCATTGCAACTTCCGCCTCGCACTAAACGGTCACGTAGTAATTGTCGAACCGGGTAGCGTGATACACTGCCCGCAAATTGATCCTGTGCGCGCAACGTTGGCAGGATAAGGGCCATGATCACTCAGCCCTCAGTCCTCAGTCCTTTCGCGATGAAGGAGCGATCTCATGGCACAAGGGTTTCGCGGCGTCTTCACAATCCCGGTCACACCGTTCGACCGGCACGGCAATATTGACGAAGACTCGCTGAAGAACGAAGTGGATTGGTGCGTCCGTGCTGGCGCGCATGGCATCGTCGCACCCGTCAATGCGAGCGAATCGCCGACGCTCCTCGACGACGAGCGCAAGCGCGTGACGCGACTCGTCGTGGAAACAAACGCAAAGCGCGTGCCGGTCGTCGTCGGCGTCTCCGGGGTCAGCACTCAGGCGTCGGTGATGTTCACGAAGTACGCGCGACAGGTCGGCGCGGATGCGGTAATCGCGATGCCGCCGTACGGTGTGCGGCTTGCCGACCCGGAATCAGTCTTTGCCTTTTACCAGGCAGTGGCGGATGCCGGAGATGGCCTGCCCATCTTTATTCAGAACTGGGGCGGCCCCGCCGGCACGATCATGACCGCCCATCAGATGACGCGCCTGATGACCGAGATTGACAACGTTTCGTACCTCAAAGAAGAGACGGCGAACGCGGGCCATCTGATGACGACCGTGCTCGCGACAGCGGGCGACGCCTGCGCGGGGATCATGGGCGGCATCGGCGGACGCTATCTGATGGACGAGTTCCGGCGCGGCGCGTGCGGCACGATGCCCGCCTGCCAGACGACCGACGTCCATGTGACGATCTGGAACGCCCTCGACGCAGGGAATCTCGATAAGGCCCGCCGCACCTTCAATCGCCTGCTGCCGCTCCTGAACATGGAAGCGGCCTTCGGCCCCATCGTCTACAAAGAAGTCCTGAAGCGGCGCGGCGTGATCGCGAACACCACCCTGCGCTCCCGCCGCGATTCGGGCCTCGACGAGTACGACCACAAAGAACTCGACGAAATTCTGCGCGATGTGTCGGACCTGTTCTCGATTTGACCTAGCCCCTGGCCCCTCCCCTTCCCACGCCGAGAAACGGAAGGGGCCGGGGGGTAGGTTCTTTCAACCACATTTCCCTTCCCGTTTCGGGAGGCGCAGGGGGTAGGAAAATGGCGATGACACCACCAAATCTCGGTGGCAGCTGGCTCGGGAAATATGGTGAGGGACGCACGGTGTCGCGCGCCTTTTTAATGGGTGCGGGGTACACGAGTGCGGACATGGACGGGCGGCCGATCATCGGCATCTGCAACTCGTGGAGCGAACTGAGCAACTGTAACTACCACCTGAACGATGTGGCGGAGGCGGTGAAGCGCGGCGTCTGGCAGGCGGGCGGGTTGCCGCTCGAATTCCCCGTCATCTCGCTCGGCGAGACGACCATGTCGCCGACGACGATGATGTTCCGCAACCTGATGGCGATGGATGTCGAGGAGATGATCCGCGCCCAGCCGCTCGATGGTGTGGTCTGCATCTCGTCGTGCGACAAGACGACGCCGGCGATGATGATGGGACTCGCCAGCGCGGACCTCCCGGCGATCCTCGTCACGGGCGGGCCGTCGCTCTCCGGGCGCTACCGGGGCCGCGACGTCGGCACGACGGACTACACGAAGATGGAGGCCGAACTGCGCGCCGGACTCGTCACCGACGAAGACATGATGGAGTTCGAGTCCGGCTACAAGCGGAGCGTCGGCCACTGCGAGGTGATGGGCACCGCGAGCACGATGACGAGTCTCGCAGAGGCGATGGGGCTCTGCCTGACCGGCTCCGCGAACATCCCGGCGGTGGACGCGCGCCGCTACCGCACGGCGGAGGAATCGGGGCGGCAGATCATCGAACTCGTCAAGCGCGGCATCAAGCCGTCGGACATCATCACGCGCGAATCGCTGGAAAACGCGATCCGCGTCAGCATGGCGATCGGCGGTAGCACGAATATGGTCATCCATCTCGTCGCGGTGGCCGGGCGGCTGGGCATTGATCTGCCCCTCTCGGTCTTCGATCACCTCAGCCGCACAACGCCGTTCATCGTCAATGTCAAGCCGTCCGGTGCGTACATGATGAACGAGGTCTTCGAGGCGGGCGGCGTGCCCGCAGTGATGAAGGAGATCGAGTCGCTCCTGCACCGTGATTGCATGACGGTGACGACGAAGACGATCGGCGAGAACCTCGCCAATGCCGCCGGATCGCAGGATCACGATGTTATTCGCCCGCTTTCCAATCCGCTGAATCCCGAAGGAGGTACGGCGATCCTGCACGGCAACCTTTGCCCAAATGGTGCGGTGATCAAGCAGACGGCGGCCTCGGAGCGTCTACTCGTCCATCGCGGTCCGGCGGTCTGCTTCGACTCGAATGAGGCTCTGCACGCCGCATTGCACGACGAGGCGTACGACCTCGATCCGAACGCCGTCATCATCCAGCGCTATCAGGGGCCGCTCGGCTTTCCGGGGATGCCGGAGACGGGCGGTGGCGTCGCGGTACCGATCAAACTGATCCGGCAAGGCATCCGCGACATCGTCCGCATCACCGACGCGCGCATGAGCGGCACCGCGTTCGGCACGACGGTGCTGCACGTCGCGCCGGAGGCGGCGGCGGGTGGCCCTCTCGCGGCAGTGCGCGATGGCGACATCATTGAACTCAACGTCCACGAGCGGACGCTGAATGTCCTCATCTCCGACGAGGAGATGCGCGAGCGTCTGAAGGAATGGACAAGCCCCGTGCCGTCGAATGTGCGCGGCTACCACTGGCTCTACCTGAACCACGTCACGCAGGCCGACGAGGGGTGCGACTTCGATTTCGCCCGCGCACAGGGCCGGAGGGTAAAATAGGATGCTCAATGTCGCAGTCATCGGTGCAGGCAGGCGCGGATTGGCCCATACGGAAGCGGTCGCGGACCTCGAACAAGAGGCGCGCATCGTCGGGATCGCCGATGTGGACGAGGCGCGTGCGCGCACGCTCGTCGGCGCGCACGCGCCGCACGCCACGGTATACACGGACGCGGTAGCGATGCTTGATGCTACGTCGCCCGAGGTTGTGTATATCACCACGCCGCCGCCACTCCATCGCGAATTAGCGCTCGCCGCGCTCGCACGGGGCGCGCATGTCGTCCTCGAAAAACCGATCGCGCTGGACATCGCGGAAGCGGATCAGATCGGTGAAGCGGCGGCGAAAGCGGGACGGCTGATCCACATCTGCCACCAACTCCGCTACGCGGCGGGATCGGACACGATGCGTGACCGCTTGTCAGTGCAAAAGGTCGCACTCTCACATATCTGGAACTACCGCAAAGCGCCGGACATCCCCGGCAACTGGCAGCGGTCGTGGGGCGGGGGACACGTCGTCGAGTGGGGCATTCACTACCTCGATCTGTGCCGCTACGTGATGCAGACCGAACCGATCGAGGTTTACGCCCGCTATACCGACCAAATCATGCACGGGCAACCGAATTGGGACAACTGGGATGGCTATGCGCTCACCGTCCAGTGGGCGAATGGCGCGGTCTGTGGCTACGCCAGCACCTATGCCCTGAAACTCGGTATCGAGAGCAGTGCCGGCCTCGCGATCATCGCGGCGGACGGCAAGGCGGAGTTCGGCTGGAATGGCTGCACCTGGACGACACCGGAAGGCAGCGAGGAATTCCCCGGTACATCCGGCGATGGCGAGCGCAACCTCTCGCGCGCCTTCTTTCAGGCTATTACCTCCGGCGACACGAGCGGCATTCGGCAGACGTACGATGATGCGATGAAAACGCACCGTCTCGTCATGGCCGCGAATGAATCCGCAATGACGGGGCAGATCGTCCGGTTGAGGTAGCATCCTTCTGATAGTGCATTCAGTCTGTAATGCCCTTTCACGATAGCGATGACTGTTCGATTCGTCGGGGCGCGGCTCGACGCGCCCTCCCCGACCTGGTGTGGGTACCGACGGCTTGGGGTTGCCGTGGCGTCGGGAGGGCGATCACGACACGACATTCGTGAAAGAGTATAGTCCTTTGCCCGCATTCCTTTCCGTCGAGTGGGGGCGACCGTCGCGCAGATTTCGTGTACGCTATGCAGGCGAAGTCCGAGTGAGACGAAGCGCACAGAGCGAGACGCCGATGCATGCACCCTTGATGAATCACCGCCGCATTCGCATCGAAAAGATGAAGTATCCGAACGTGCGCTACTACTCGTATCAAAAGCGGCTGCTACGCGAAACGGGCGACGAGTTGATCTTGTACAACCCGCCGGGCCTCGCAATCACCGATCATCTACGCGGCGGCGGCTTTTATCTGCCGACGCAATCCGTGACGTGGTGCAGTACCGAGCGCTGGAACAACATCGCCGCCGTCTACGAATCTAAGGGAGCATTCAAGTTCTGGTACTGCGACGTCTCGATGCCGTGCACCATCGCCGACGATGTCCTCTCGTACGTGGACCTCGATCTCGACCTGATCGCCTACGAAGACGGCTCCTATCGCGTGGATGATGAGGATGAATTCCTCTCGCATCAACGGCAATATGGCTACCCGGCTGAGGTTGTCGAGCGGGCGCGCGTCGAACTCAGCGGGCTCATCGCGGCCCATGCAGCGCGGGCCTTTCCGTTCGATGGATCGCTGACCGCGTTCGTACCGGAAACTTACAGACGTCCGTAATCCACTGGCGCGCGGTATGCACGGATCGGGTGAAACCCGAGCGCCTGCGGCCAGAACGTCCCCTCCTCCCCTTCGACCAGGCCAATCGTCAGATAAAACCGGGCGCTCGCAAAGCGACTGATGCATGCCTTCGCGTCCAGCGTAAGTGTCAGGTTTCCTGCCTTGCGCAACGCATCCCGCGCGTACGCGCGGAGATTGATGTCGGGGCACGGCAACCCGATCAGGCCACCATACGCCTGCCCGCGATGCCGGAACGAGATGCCGACCCGGACATCCTCGCCCTCGTACGAAAAATGGAGGTGCTGCAAGTGATCGGGGCGGATCATCGCGATCGAACGCTGCCGACCGCCCGGTTGGAAATCTTTCGCCATCAGGACACGCTTGCCGACGGGCAGGAGCGTGTCGAGGTGCGGCACGGCGCGTTCCGCGAGGGTTCGACTGAGCGCTCGCTCCTCGATGTGGCCCGTACGAACCAGCCCCGCATCGAAATCGAACAGCCCGGCCTCCACAAATGGCACCTGCGGTCTGGGAGCGATGCTCTCTACACGAATTGTATCTAGAGGCTGGAGATGTGTCCTATCACGAAGCGTCAGGAGATCGGACGGAAGAGAAAGCCCGCCCGTCGCGTTCTCTACACGGATCCAACCGTTCGTGCCCAGGTCCACACCCGCCAGTTCGACCTGCGTCGCGTCCACTCGCGCAACGACAAGGACGAGAAGGTCGCGTGGTCCCTGGTTTTTCGGTGCGCGCGCAGGTGGCATACTTCTCCTTCGCGGATTCGGTTGACAAGTGTACCATGCGCCGACAACGTGGTATAAACGCTGCGACGGTATCGCCGCAGTGTGGAAGGAAATCGCCCGTGACCGTGCCGCCCGTCAATACGCACACCTTGCCCGACACGGCGCGCAATGCGCCAACCCGACTGATCGTTGCGGTCGTGCAGGATTACGACGCCAACGCGATCACCGACGCGCTGACGAAGGCCAATTTTCGGCTCACTCGCGTCGGCAGCACCGGCGGTTTCCTCCGCATGGGCAGCACGACGCTCCTGATCGGCGTTGAAGATTGGCAGGTTTCGCGCGTCAAACGCATGATTATGGAGCACTGCCGCGAGCGGATGGAAGTCGTACCGCCCGACATGCTCGACATCCACGCCTGGTATCCATCCGACGTGATGGAAGTGCCAGTCGGTGGCGCGGTCGTGTTCACGCTCAAGATCGTCCGGTTTGAACGCCTCTAATTCAACAAGGATTCTGATGCGTCAACGACTGCTTTCGTATCTCACCGCCGCCTGCATCAATCTCGCCATCGTCGGTGGTATCCACGAAGCGTCGTTGGTCGCCCGACCGCCGATTGTTCGCGTGCGGGCGCGCGACCGTGCGTGTGGTCGCTTCGATCGGCGCGAACTACTGTCGGACGACAGCATCGTCGTCCGGCCCGTCAAGGCTTCCAAGGCATCATTCAGTTCGAACTAATGATACAGATGCGGGACAGCGGACTCGGACGGGCGACAGGGAGCGGAGCGCCGACCGGTGTGTCTCCGGCGAACCCGTGTGATGCGCGCCGCTCCATATCGGGACCGTCATCATCCGATTTTCATGTGAGGATCGAGCGCGTCGCGCAGGCCGTCGCCGATGAAATTACAGGCGAGTACGGTGAGAACGATGGCGACACCCGCCGGCACCCACAACCACGGTTGCTGCTCCAACACCTGGAGGTTGCTCGC